>CAXHHS010000448.1:0-6101 GCA_964015645.1 uncultured bacterium | reverse complement strand
GGCCAACATCTTCTCCGAAAATCACTAGTTTGGGGTTTTGTGCTAATTCATATTCCAGCGTACGGCGAATGGCGGTTAGCATGTTGATCCGTTCAGGCTCCGGAGTTGGAGTTTCTGTCGTTTCCGGAAATCGTTGTCCTTCGACGGCCAATCCGCCGACCATTTGTAAATCGGAAGTACCATCCGGCTTCGTTTCCGCAAAAACATATTTCGCGGTTGTTTTCGGATCGGCATCCGGGCGGTTGAGCGCCGCTTCCACAGCTGTCTCAACTTCTTTTGTTATCTCGATTTGCAATTGTTCCCATTCGCCTTTTGATAAATGGCCGGGAATCAGGTAATCGAATAACTTTTTTAACGGATCATTGGCTTTTTCCGTTTCGATTAATTTCGGCGGTTTATAAGCCTGTGTGTCCTGCCCGGAGTGCCCGGAAAGTCGTGGCACAGTTAGCCGGATCAAAGCAGCGCCGTTGCGGGCGCGAACGTGCGAAACGGCTTCTTTCAATTTTTCGGACGCGTCTACCGGATCGGTGCCATCGCCATCAACGATGTGAAGATTTTTAAACGCAGCCAAATTTTGGGCAATGTTGCCGCCGGGTGTCTGCAAATCACCGGTAACCGATATTGCATATTGATTATCTTCGATATAAAACAGCATCGGTAGATTGAGAGTGGTTGCAATGGTCAGCGATGACCAAAATCCGTTGGTCGCTACCGATCCTTCGCCGCCCAAGACCACAGCGATGGCTTCATCATACTCCTTTTCCTTCAACACGGTACGGCGATATTCAATCGCCTGGGCAGCGCCCGCTGTGGGCGTATATTGGGAGCCGACATCGCCAGCCATAGGCAGCACACTGGCCTTTCCAAGCGAAGGCAAGTTACACACCACGCCAATATCGCGCCCATTGCTGTATCCACCGGATTTTGCCATTGGCGCTGCAACGGCGTCTTCAAAAGAAAGCCCCAGGCTAAGCAGCAAGGGGCGGGAGCGGTAATACGCACCGGCAATATCTTTCGGATTGGATAATAGCGAGCCTAAAATGATTTGGCTCATATCATGGCCGCGAGCGGAAAACTGGTAGAGTACTTCTTTTTGCGGAACAAGCCGGGTTTCTTCGATGTGATCCATTGCGCGGGAAGCAAACACCAATCGGGCGACCTCCCGCCAGTTAAAACCGGCGGTGATGTTGTTTTCACTCATGCGAGTTTCCTTTGGCATAATTTTATTTCACCCTCTTACTCCCCGTTCCACATTCGATACATCCCCGGCCTATTCTCCGGGCGTTTTTCGAAACCGAATTTTTCGTAAACCGACGCCACGTCTTTGGCGGCCATCAATCCGATAAAAGCATTTTTAGTCGCATTGATTTCCAAATACCTCATTATATATTCCATAATTTGCCAGCCAAGCCCGCGTCCCTGGTATTCCGGCAAAACAATAATATCTTGAATGTAAAAGTAGATTGCCCCGTCTCCAACAATTCTCCCGCAGCCGATTATCTCTTTTCCTTTCAGCGCATAAACTGAGTAAAGCGCATTTTGCAGCCCTTTTGCGGCAGCGCTGTCGCTAAGCGGCGCCCAGCCAACTATCCGGCGAAACTTTTGATAAACCGCCACCGGCGGCGCTTCCTCTACAAAACGAATATTTTTCATTTATTTCTTTTCGCCGTTTATCGTGATGACCAATCGCCGCCGCCCGCCATGATTGCGATGCTCGCAAAGATAAATCCCCTGCCAGGTTCCCAGGTTAAATTTACCATTAGTGATGGGAATGGTAAGACTGCTGCCTAAAATAGAGGCTTTAATATGCGCAGGCATATCATCCGGCCCTTCAAAAATATGGTGATAATAGGGTGCATTTTCCGGCACCATTTGGCTAAAGTGAAGCTCCATATCGCCACGCACATCTGCAGATACATTTTCATTGATAGTGAGAGAGGCGGACGTATGCTGGATAAAAATATGGGCAATACCAACAGTGATATTTTTGATTTCCGGAACCTGGTGTAAAATATCGTGAGTAATTACATGAAAACCGCGTGATTTGGAGGCGATATTAATTTCTTTTTGAAACCACATTTTTTGGTATCCGGTTTAGCGTTCAAAATATAACGGGAGATAAAATAAGTCTCCGGTGGAAGGAAAAAAAATGATTTTCGAAATGATAATTAAGAGGGAAATTCGGGTGATTTTTTAACCACAGATTTACGCAAATTAACACTGATTTTTTAACTTTTATTTTAATTCGTGCCCATCAGTGTCAATTTGTGACAAAATAAAATTTTGCCTTACCGAACTCTACGCTTCTGCCCGCAAAATTTCCAGCGGGGGGCGATTGGCAATGCCGCGACTGTTAATCATTCCCAAGAGAATGGTTAACCCGATGACGGAGCACCAGATGACCACTATCGGAACCAAAGACGGCACAAAGGTTATTTGAAAGGCAAACTCCGCCAATGCCCATCCGGCAGCCAGCGCCAGCAAAATACCGGTTAATCCTGCTAAGGCACCGAGATAAAAGTATTCCAGCGCCATAATGCGAGACACTTGTTTTTCTTTTGCCCCGAGTGTGCGCAGCAAAACGCTTTCCTGGATTCGCTGAAAACGGGTGGTAATAACCGCCGCGGCCAGCACCGTCAAACCGGTTAAGATGCTGAACAACGCCATAAACCGGATGACAAAACCAATCTTATCGAGGATCGAATTGACCGTGCTGAGAATTAATGCCAGATCGATGGCGGAGACGTTGGGGAATTGCTGAACGATGGCGCGCTGTAAATTCACGGATGCCTCCACAGAAGCAGCGCGGGTTACCAGCACATAAATTTGCGGCGCATCTTCTAATACGCCTTCTGGAAAAACGATGAAAAAATTTGGTTGCACCCGTTGCCAATCCACTTTCCGGGTGCTGCCGAGGTAGGTCGTAATGGGAATTCCCTGCACATCCACAACGATTTCATCTCCGACTTCTACCTCCAAGTTTCGGGCTATGCCCTCTTCCACCGAAATAAAAATCGAATCGGATTCGGCGGCGTTTTCCTGCCATTTACCACTGACAATTGTTTCCGTTTCAAACAGCGAATCGCGGTAAGTGCTGCGATACTCGCGTTTAAACGCCCACTCCGGGCGGGTATCGGTGCTATCGTGATAGATTTCTTCCACTGGCTGTCCTTTAACTTCTTTGATACGAACCGTAACAATAGGAACATTATAAATCACCGGCATTTGATTGGATTGGATTACGGTTTCAACACCTTCTACCTGGTCGCTTTGAACATCAAAAAACACCAGGTTGGGCTGATCGCCGCTGCCGACGGATGATATTTGCCCCAGGAGCGAATCTTTGCTGAAATACAGTGTGGTAATTAAAAATGTGCCGAGGCCGATTGCCAGCATCAAAATGAGAGTTTGGTTGTTCGGGCGGTACAAATTCGCCAGGCTCTGCCGCCAAATATAACTCCAGGATGACGGAAAAAAATTCTTAACTGCAACCATTATCAATTTGGCGAAACCGGCTAACAAACCGAAAGCCGCCAGCAACCCGGTGGTAAAATAGACGCCTTCGAACCAGCGTTTGGTTTGGGAAATAGCAAACCCGGTAACCGCCAGCAAAATGACACTATATAAAACCCAGCGAAGCCGGTCGCGGTTGTGAGCGGATTCATCAAATGAGGCGCGAATTGCCAGCAACGGCGAAATTTTGCGAATATTCAACAATGGCAGCATGGCGAACAGAAGCGCAATTCCCAAACCGGCAACCAAGCCTATGATAACCGCCGGCCAGGAAACCTTGAAATCGACTGCGACCGGTAAAAAGTCTTGCAATACCTCCGGTAAAATGGTTTGAATAAGAACGCCTAACGCTGCGCCAACCAATGCGCCAATTAGCCCCATCAACCCGGTTTGAATCAGGTAGATGTAAAACGTTTGCTTCATTTGCGCGCCAACACAGCGTAACATTGCAACCGTCGTAAGTTTCTGTTTTATATAAACATGTACGGCACTTGCCACGCCAATGCTGCCAAGAATTAAGGCGATAAACGCAGTAAGATTCAGAAAGCGGTAGAGGTTGTTGAGCGCCTCACCTAAATTCTGCCGGTTGCCTTCTGCACTACGAGCGCTCAAGCGATTTTTATCCAGGAACGGTTCGATTTCTTCAACCAGTTCTTCGGCGTTGGTTGAAGCATCCAATTGGAAATAGACCCGGTAATTTACCCGGCTGCCGAAACGGATCAATTGGGTTTTTTCCAAATCAGCCATCGAAATATAGATTCGCGGCGAAATGAGCGCTCCGGCAGCAGCCTGCCCCGGCGCCTGGTTTAATTGCCCTAAGATTCGAAACAGGTTTGCCCCCACTTTAACCGAATCACCCACCTGCAAATCGTATTGGATCATCAATCCCTGGTCGACAAGCGCGCCATTGGGCGTCGTTTTAAACGCTTGCGCAGCGGAAGGCGGCGTGGTTTCGAATTCGCCGTAAAAAGGGTAGCCGCCCTCAATCGCCCGGATCGATACCAGGCGAGTATCATTGCCTTTGGGGAAAAATGCCATGGAGCCAAAACTGACCTGACGGGCTTGCTCACCGCCAATCGAATCGATGAGCGCTTCGGTTTCCGGGGAGAACACCTGCCGGCTGCGGATCATTAAATCCGCTCCTAACAGGGATTTTGCCTGGTCGTCAATTGCCGATTCAAGACTATCGCCAAAAGAGCGGATGGCAGTTAGCGCCGCGATTCCTAACACGATAGAAGACATGAACAGGAACAACCGCCGGCGGTGGGTACGGCTGTCGCGCCAGGCCATTTTCCATAACCAGGGATTTAGGATCGAATCTTTTGTTTTATTTTGAGTTTGGGATTCCATATCAAAATCATTTTTTTAATGAAATAGCGACAGGAGCAGTATAAGGTTGCCGCTGTCAACTGCTGCTGCCGCTCGTTGACAACATTAGGATGTAAGACGAAGCTCTGTTTTTTCCTTTATCCCGGTTAGTTCATCTGTAACAACGCGTCCGCCTTTCAGGCGAATAATGCGTTGTGTTTGGCGTGCCAATTCCAAATCGTGCGTTACGATGATGAGCGTGGTTCCGGTCGCCTCGTTGAGTTCGAACAGCAACCGGGTGACTTTTTCGCTGGTTTCTTCATCGAGATTTCCGGTCGGTTCATCTGCAAATAGGATTTTCGGGCGATTGACAAATGCCCTTGCTAATGCGACACGCTGCTGCTCCCCACCGGAAAGTTGAATAGGATAATGGTCGAGGCGGTCGGCCAAATCAACTTTTGCCAGCAAGTCTGCTGACTGGTCGCGAATATTTTTTTCACCACGCAGCTCTGCCGGTACCATGATATTTTCCAGTGCCGTTAGTGTCGGGATCAACTGAAAATTTTGGAACACAAACCCGACATGCTCGTTTCGGATTAATGCGCGTTGATCTTCATCCAAATTTTCCAGGCGCACGCCGTTTAAAACGACAGACCCGGCGCTTGGCTGGTCTAACCCGGCACACAGGCCCAGCAGGGTGGTTTTTCCACTACCGGATGGACCGACAATTGCAGTGGTAGTTCCTTCTTCGATGGTAAAGGAGACATCATCCAAAACCCGCAGCAATCTTTGGCCGCTGGTAAACTCTTTCGTAAGGTGCTCGGCTTTTAAAACAGTAGACATAATTTCCTTGTTCTCGTTATATTGAATCTTTAAAATAAGCGTCATCGCTGGCTAATAAAAGCGCGAAAACAATATCTCCGACGCCAGGATGGAAAAGAATGTTTCAATTAATTGCATTTGGACATTTTCAACCACAGATTATTCGGATTTACTCTGATTGAAGGGAAAGTACAGATGAATATTTTTTCTAAATCCTCGACTATTAACCTTAACGTGCTTTGCGGAGAAAGAGTCAAAAATTCCCCGCCTTACAAAGGAGGGGACAGCATCGTGAAGCGTTCAGCGAACGAGGCAGGGGTGGTTGGTAGAGTTCAGCGCCTTCAACCACCCCTGATTTGCTTGCTAAACGCGTCGCAAATCTGTCCCCTCCTTTCTAAGGCGGGGAATTTGATCTGTCTCTTATACACATCTGACGCTGCCGACGAGCTTCTTGGTGT
>CAXHHS010000447.1:0-6106 GCA_964015645.1 uncultured bacterium | reverse complement strand
CCCTGGGCCGTGCCAGCGATCAGGTCCTCTTCCCACTCCGCGACGATTGGGCTGCCACCGGAGTTATCGTGGTTTCCCTGTACAAACATCACATCTGGCAGGTTGCCGATTCTCTGCACACATTCGCGGGGATACGGTCCCAGCCCGACGGCATCTCCTAAAAATATAAATTTCTCCGCCCCCAGGTTTTTAGCTTCTTTAAGCACTGCTTCTAATGCCGGAAGATTTCCATGAACATCTGCAAAAACACAGACTTTGTTTGCCGGTGCGGATTTTTGCGATTTGCTCGAAGAAGCAAAGGATTCGAAAAGCGTTTCCATACCGAGCAACCCTTCTAATAACGCCTTGCGCTGATGATGATATTGAACTGGCAGCAAGTAATGCTGCACACCTTCGATAATCTTCCCCCAATCTTTTGCATCCGAAAAATGTGGTTCCAAAACTTTTTTAACGTATGCTCCTAAATGGCACCATTGCTGTTCGGAAATCTCCGGTTCTTCCGGCACTCGTTTGGCCAGCGCTTCGCCAAGATCACCATAAGCACCCAGGGGAAGAATGTTTTCATCCAAATAATACAGCCGGTCTCGGGCTGCCGGAAAACCAAAATTTGCAGGCGATAGCTCCAAAGAAATTTTATACTGGTTCATTACCTTTAACCCCAACAGCAGCATTTGCGCCCACCATTGAACTTTCCCTTCCCAGGTTTTAAGCTGGCGCAATGTTCGCAGCCTGGGGCAGGCACTGCATGCCCAGTAAAATCCTTCCGCTTGAAAAATGAACCAGAATTTTTGGGGATGCCCAATTTTGTAATGAACGGCTTTTGCCATCGACTCATTTATTTTGGTTAACAATGATTCTATATTTTTGCTGGATTGGGATGCACTGGTTTTAAATACCCAATCACCACTTTTTAATAATCTTACGGAAGTGCTTTCTGCGCCATCCGCCGGTGGGAATATTCCGACCTTATCGCGCCACTCCACCGCCGATTGGTGCTGAAGCATTTCAAAAATCTCGTGAGACGAAAAAATGTTTTCGGTGGAAAGGCTGGTGTTAAAAATACCTGCCGGGGCTTTTGGCCGCGGAAACCAGTTTGAAAAACTCAAAACATTCACTCCTATATTTAAAACCGGTGCCGGAAACCAGCCCCAGGTTAAAATCAACACGTACGATAAAGACCAATTTGTCTTTGTCATATTCGATTTTAGTGATAAACTGCACGTTTGAAAGGGTTTAAAATTTACAAAGTAAAATTGGTTTAAAACTTTCCCTTTTCTTTTGCTGTCTTAAGTGCCGGAGAGGCAAAGATGTTTCTCAAACAAATACAAAAAAGAGGTTGAAACCATTTTGAAAATATTATATCTTTTCGCCCGATTTTGTAATCTCTATCAATTGAGATTCAATTGGTTGTATTGATGGAAACGAAACAAAAATTGAATATAATAGTTTGCCCATAAATAAAATTCATTCATTTAGGATAACGTATTATTGGTCTAAAAATCAAATTACAATTTCTCTCTAAAATGTTAACCTTCATTATAAAACCAACAAACACGAGGTTCTAAACTATGGCTGGTAATTCATCTAAAATTATGATTGAAGCAAAAGGCCTGTCTAAATATTATGGTCCTTTCGTGGCGATTAAGGATATTTCATTCTCTATTCCGGAAGGACAAATTGCTGCCTTTTTGGGACCAAATGGCGCCGGTAAGTCAACAACAATGAAAATACTCACCGGTTTTTTAGCTCCCAGCGAAGGCCAGGCTGCAATTGCCGGTAATGATATTATTACCAACAGGTTAGAGGCGACAAAAACCCTGGGTTATTTGCCGGAAAACGGGCCGCTTTACCTGGATATGACACCGGTAGAAATGTTAGAATTTTTTGGAGAAGCCCGCGGGCTGGAACCGGGCTATCTAAAAAAGCGAATCGATACGGTTATTAACCAATGCGCATTGCATGAAGTTACAAGCAAGCCAACCGGAAAACTTTCCAAAGGGTATCGCCAGCGCGTTGGACTTGCCCAGGCATTGCTCCACGATCCCGATGTTCTTATTATGGACGAACCCACTGCCGGCCTCGATCCCAATCAAATCCGCGAATTTCGCAAGAACATCAAAGAATTAGCGAAAAATAAAACCATTTTACTCTCCACTCACATTCTCCAGGAAGTAAACGCCATCGCCGACCGGGTTATTTTTGTGAACAATGGACAATTAGCTTTTGATGGAAATGTCTCAGAATTGCGCGAGAACGGTTCTTTGGAAAATCCATTCTACCGCTTAACCGGGCACGGCAAACCACAAGAAGCACTCGTTGTAGAGGAGGAAAACGCATGAATTTAAAAGACTTTTTCAAAAACATCAATTTCGACATCATTAAAGCAATCGCAAAGCGCGACTTGCGGTTATATTTTACCAATCCTTCGGGATATGTTTTCATCACCCTGTTTATATTTTTAAGCGCTGCTGCTGCATTTTGGCCGGAGCGCTTTTTCTTAAACAACCTCGCGAATTTGGATCAGTTGAATTCTGTGTTTCCGTTTTTGCTGCTCTTTTTTGTGCCGGCATTAACCATGGGCGTGTGGGCGGATGAACGCAAACAAGGCACCGACGAACTTTTATTAACACTCCCGGCAACCGACCTGGAAGTTGTGCTTGGAAAATATGCTGCGGTGTTAGGTATTTATACCGCTTCGTTAATCCTATCATTTTTGCATGTTTTTGTTCTGATGTTTTTAGGCAGCCCGGATTTAGGATTAATGATCGCAAACTACCTGGGATACTGGTTTATCGGCGCAGCATTTATTGCGATTGGTATGTTTGCCTCCTTACTCAGCCCGAATGCGACAATCGCATTTATTGTGGGAGCCTTGTTTTGCTCCCTAATCGTGTTTATCCAGGATTTTGGCGCATTGTTTGGAGAAACGCTTGAGGGCTTTTTAGAACCATTAGGCGTCCACGGCCATTTTGGCGACTTTTCCCGCGGCATTATCAGTTTTTCCGGTTTGCTTTATTTTGCTTCGGTTGGCGCACTGATGGTCTATTTAAATGTATTACTGATTAGCCGCCGCCACTGGCCGCGGGAGGCAGATGGTATAAAAATGTCTTACCATCATTTGATTCGCACTGTTGCGCTAATCATTGCCGTTATCAGTTTAAATGCCATTGTCGGACGCTGGAGTTTGCGGTTGGATGTTACCGCCGAGCAGCTTCACTCGCTTTCTTCCGAAACCAAAGATTTAGTCGGCGACCTTCACGATGACCGCCCGGTGTTTATCCAGGCTTACATTAGTAAAGAAGTGCCGCAGCAATATGTACAAACGCGGGCAAACCTCGTCGGATTCTTGGAAGAAATCGATTCCCGTGCCGGCAGTAAAGTACAGGTACTCATTAACGACACCGAACCGTTTACCCCGGAAGCGCGAGAAGCGCGAGAAAAGTTCGGAATTGCGCCGCGAGAAGTGCCCGATCCCGGCAGGGCGCGTTCCAGTACTGCCCAGGTGTTTATGGGAGTTGCCTTTACTTGCGGGGCGGAAGAAACAGTGATTCCATTTTTCGAACGCGGGTTACCGACGGAGTATGAGTTAGTTAGAAGCATTCGCGTCGTTGCTCGCACCGATCGTAAAAAAATTGGCGTTGTGGTTACGGAAGCAAACCTGTTTGGTGGATTCGATTTTAAAGCCGGCACCACCACACCCGCCTGGCAAGTAGTCGATGAGTTAAAGAAACAATACGAAGTTGTACGCATCGCCCCCAATTCCAAAATCGAAGAAAAATTGGATGGTTTGGTGGTACCGCTGCCATCATCCATGCCGCAAGAAGAAATGGACAACGTTAGCGAATTTATCGAAACCGGCGTTCCGACACTGGTGATGGTCGATCCGCTTTTTGTGGTAAATGTAGGACTGTCTCCTTCGGAAAAACCCGGTTCTAATCGCAATCCCTTTATGAACCAGGGACAGCCACCGCCAAAGGATAAAGGCAACATCAATGGGTTTATGCGAAAATTAGGCGTTAATTGGAATATTGGCGCGATTGTTTGGGATGCCTACAACCCCCATCCGGATTTCGCCAATTTACCGCCGGAAATTGTTTTTATCGGTAGGGGGAATCGAAATCCGGAAGTATTTAACGCCAGCTACGGAACCACTAAAGATCTGGAAGAATTGGTGTTAATGTTCCCGGGCTATCTGAATAAAGCCTCCGAATCGGAATTTGAATTTAATCCGCTTGTAAAATCCGGCCAGGTATCTGGCGTGCAGCAATATGGCCGAATGGTGCAGCGGCATTTTCTCTTTGGCCCGCAATTATCAATTCGGGGGTTGCAACACCGCCCCAATGCGATTGATTATACGATTGCTGCGCATGTAAAAAGCGCCGCACCTTTAGTGACCGAAAATGACTCTACTTCGGATATCTCCGGTGATGCCGCAAAAAGCCTGAATGCAATTGTGGTCGCTGATCTCGATTTTATCTCCGAGCAGTTTTTCGAAATTCGCAAACAAGGTGTGGCCAACCTTAATTTTGATAATGTCAACTTTTTCTTGAACTGTATCGATTATTTGGTTGGCGACGAATCCTTTGTTGCCTTGCGCAACCGCCGCGTCAAACATCGCACGTTACAAGCCGTTGAATCCCAGGTGCAATCCTACGTGGCAAAACGCGCGGATGATGAGCAGAAAGCGGAATCCGAAGCACAACAGGCGCTTACCGAAGCCCAGCGACGTCTTACCGAGCGAGTGGATGAAGTCCGCCAGCGCACCGATCTCGACGCCCAGACCAAACAAATCATGGCGCAGAATATTCAAGAAGTCGAACAGAAAAAATTCGACGCGCTAAAAGCAAATATCGAAGCGGAAAAAGAAGCTAAAATTGCCGCCAGTAAGGAAGAGATGGAAAGCCAGATTCGCACAATCCAAAGCGGCATCAAAACGCTGGCAGTATTGCTCCCGCCAATCCCGGTATTTGTCATGGGCATTATGATTTTTATTCGCCGCCGAAAACGAGAAGCGGAAGGGGCGGCTGCCGCGCGTAGATTACGAAGCTGAATTAAATTTAAATTTGCACAAAATGTTTGAATTATAGTGTTCAAGTGGTGAGTAATTGACTGCTAAAACTCTTGAATACTTGAATACAACAGATGGAGTTTAAAATGAGCGAAAAGAAGAAAACCATGATATTCGGCGGCGTTGCCCTGTTTTTTGGGTTACTGGCGATTGTTACCGCCCCCAGCCGGGTAACCCCGGATGCTTTTTTGGATCAAGGCGAACCTTTCTTCCCGGAATTTACCGATCCCAATATTGCCACTTCGCTGGAAGTGGTTGATTTTGATGAAGAAACCAGCCAGGCTGTTCCATTCAAAGTTGTATTCGAAGAAGGCCGTTACGCCATTCCTTCTCATTATGATTACCCCGCCGATGGCAAAGAGCAGCTTGCTAAAACCGCTGCCGGCGTTATCAATCTGAAAAAAGATGACTATCGCAGCGACAATGTTACCGACCATGAAGCTTGTGGCGTTCTCGATCCGTTAGATGAAACCGCTACCAGTCTCACCGGCCGGGGACAACGTGTCACCATCAAAGGTGCGAATGATGTTACGCTGGCAGATATCATTATCGGTAACGAGAGTGAAGACCGCGAAGGCTTTCGCTTTGTACGAGTGCCGGAGCAAAAACGGGTTTATGCTGCAAAAGTCGATCTGAAAGTAACCACCAAATTTAGCGATTGGATTGAAGCTGATTTGCTAAAAGTGGAGAAAAGTAAAATTGACAACATCGTTTTAAAAGATTACACCGTCAACGAACGCAGCGGGGTGGTAAACAAACGCGATGAGGTTGTATTAAGCAAAAATGGCAGCGATTGGAACATCAATAAATTAGCTTTCAACAAAGAGATTGATAAAACCAAAACAGATGAATTATTGAAAGCATTAGATGAGTTATCAATTGTTGGCGTACGGCCAAAACCGGCGGGATTATCAAAAAGCCTGAAGCGTGAAGGCGATGGCATTGAAATTTCCCAGCAGGATCTTTTTTCGTTGCAGGGCAAGGGATATTATTTTTCCCGCGATGGCAGTTTGCTCTCTAACGAAGGTGAAATTGAAG
>CAXHHS010000446.1:0-6113 GCA_964015645.1 uncultured bacterium | reverse complement strand
AACGGTGCATCACTCGCTCGTCTTCTTTGCGCATTTTATTCAAAACGAAATCCGCCGCTTTTTTTGCCGCATTAACATATTCCGGCTGGTCAAACGCTTGTGCCGCTTTGCTAAATGCTGCGATCATTAACCCGTTCCAATCGGTTAAAATCTTGTCATCTTTTAAGGGATGAATTCGCTTTTCGCGCACTTCAAATAATTTCTGGCGGGCGTTTTCCAGGCGCTGAGATAACGCTTCGGAGGTTATTCCCAATTCTACGGCAACCTCTGTAAGCGGTTTTTTAAGATGTGGGATATTCGTACCGGTTTTATGGCGGGTGGCCTCTTCCAAAAAATTTCCATCTTCGGTCATATTAAACACTTTAATGTATAGATTACCGTCTTCTTCACCTAATATTTCCCGGATTTCTTTCGTCGACCAAACATAAAATTTACCTTCTTCGCCTTCGCTATCGGCGTCTTCTGCTGAATAAAATCCGCCCTCCGGGTGCGTCATGTCGCGCAGAACGTAGGTAAGTACTTCCTCAACGGTATTTTTGTATTCATCTTTTCCGGTAATTTGATACGCCTCAGTGTACGCCATGGCGTTAATTGCCTGGTCGTAGAGCATTTTTTCGAAGTGCGGCACCAGCCATTCCCGGTCGGTTGAATAGCGATGAAATCCAAACCCGACGTGATCGTAAATGCCGCCCAATCGCATATTATGCAAAGTGGTTTCCACCATTTGCAGGGCGTTCGGGTCATTTTTCCGATGGTGGAACCGTAGTAAAAACATCAAGTTATGAGCAGTAGGAAACTTAGGGCTATCACTAAAGCCGCCATATTCCGGCTCAAAATTTTGAGCTAACTGCTCATAAGCGGTTTCCAGTGTTTTGGGAGTCAGTGTTTCGCCGCTTTCGCTTCCGGAAACTTGGCTTAACGCTTCGAATATTTTGGAGGCAGACTCCAAAACCCGGTTTCGATCAGTTTGCCATACATTTTTTATTCGTGGAATTAATTCCAGCATTCCCAGGCGGTTAAAACGGGTTTCTTTCGGAATGTAAGTGGCCGCAAAAAACGGGCGTTTATCCGGGGTCATCATGATTGTTAGCGGCCAGCCGCCATTACCGTTCATCATGGTGCAAACAGTCATGTAAATATCATCTATATCCGGGCGCTCTTCGCGATCTACCTTGATATTGATAAAGGTGTCGTTTAACAATGCCGCAACGCTGCTGTCCTCAAACGATTCGTGCTCCATTACATGGCACCAATGGCAAGTAGAGTAGCCAATTGAGAGAAAAATCGGTTTATCCTGTGCTTGTGCCGCTTTAAAGGCTTCCTCTCCCCAGGGATACCAATCGACCGGGTTTTTGGCGTGTTGCAGTAAATAAGGGCTTTTCTCATGGATTAAGCGGTTATAATTCTCATCCTTCATAGAATGTTCTCCATCGTCTAAAAATAAAAAGTCTTCCCCTGCTGATTTTGAGTTAATAGGCCACAAAAAGAAGAAAGACACTAAAATTAAGATAACAATTGCTGCTATAGCGGTATAAAGCTTAAATGCCGGTTTGATAACAAAACTCCTTCCGTTTCTTGATGGGAAAAGTATAGATATATTTTAAGTGTGCTGCAACTGAAAATTTGCGCTTTATTTTTTCGGGCTTCTTGTTGAATATGTGTATTTAAATTTCCCAATTCCAAGTTCTTGATGTGCTTCATAACTAATTGACCAATAGTCATTTAATAATAGGGCAGAGTTTTTTTCATGCTACTGATCTTCCACCTCGCGGGGAATACGTATTAAACCAGCCCTCGCATTTTCCTGTACGATATGTTCATCAATCGATAAGGATTGAAAACATTCATAAAGAATTGATTTAAGTCTCGGGGGAATTCCTTGAAGAGTGTTTTTACAACCTTGCGACGTTCCGGGACTTGTTTAATATTGAGGAGAGACAATGACCTGTCCAAAGTGTAATGCCGAATATCAACAGACCAGCTTAACCTGCCCGGAGTGTGGTTACAGCGTATTGAGAATTAAAAAACTGGACGGCAAAAAACCGGTTTTACAAAAAACGATCAAAAAAGTTGATAACAAACCGGGTGATTCGAGCATGTTTAATAACCTGGTAAGTTATCTAAAAACGAATCATGATGAGGAATACGCCAAAGATTTATCAAATAAAGTTGAAATTGGCGGGTTGCGAACATTTGGAAAATCACAGCCAGCACAATTTCAATCGCAGGTCGAAAGCGATATTCTTGTTGAAGAACCACACCGGGAAACGAAGCTTAATGACGAGAAGACACCAATTCAAAAATTCAACCTAAAAACCGAGCCGTTTAAACCGGATGATGTTTCGCCAACGATTATTGCAACGCCTAAATCGCCCTCAAAACCACCGGCCAAAAAACCATCAAACCGGTTTGATTTTAAAAAACAGTTTGATAACCTATTCTCCGGCCATAAGCCCAATCAAACCTATGATCCCAATAGGACCTATACTCCCCCGGCAGCGGGTATAGAACAGCAATCCAATAAGCCACCGGCAAATCCGGCTCAGCAACCGGTCAAAAAATTTGTTGTTTCAAAAGCAAGGATTTCCACTTCACCAATCCCTGCTGGTCCAATGCAACGGCAGCAAACGCCTTACCATTCCGCTCCCCCAATGCAAGGTTTTCCCGGCCAGCCTCAACCACAATCGTTTCGCCCGCATAACGGCCAAAATTCCGGCCAAACAGCGGTAAACGCGCCCGGAAAACCATCCGGCCCCGCGCAGTATGCCGGGGGTAAACACGGCTCCCCTCAAAAAACATTTACGCCTTACAATATCCCACAATCCTCGGGAAAAAGCGGCGCTTATGCAATTTTAGGCGTTATGGTTTTTATGATTATCGGTATGTTGGGATTGCTGTTGATGGTAAATATGTAGAGCAAACTAATTTGCCGGACACTGAAAACTTGCTCCCCCCAAACTAAAAATAAACCTTGTTAAATTACTCAATTGTTACATTGTTAATTCAATATAAGACAGTAGTTTAGCAATGCAACAATAACAATGGCGTAGATTTTACAATTTTCATCCACGTAAAGTATATTTAAGCCTACAATTTCCGGTGTTTGCGAGGAATTTTATTAATTTGTTTTTTTGCGTGAGAGTTTCTCGGGCTAATTTTGAGAATATTCTTGTAATATTTATAAGCTATTCGATAGGCTTCATCTTCAACTGCGGCATCTGCTTTTTGGCGATAAAAATCGACTATTTTGCTGCGAATTTCAAGCGCATCGGCATGCCCGGAATCAATACTCAGAATTTGCGAGATATAGAATATCGCATTTCCTTCTTCCGGGGTTAGATATTGCTTCCTGAGATAGGCGGTTTTCGCTTTGCGCATCAGGCCGGAGATTTGTGCAAGTTGTTCCGTAGTTAATCCGGCTTCAACTCTTTCTTCTGCAACGGCTTCTTCCGGAAGATTTTCGTTACCCAATGCCGCCTGAATTTTCTTGATCTCGTCGATTTTTACCGATGCTAATTCTGTTAAAGCGTTATCAGGATGGTTATTCACAAATTGGCTATACTTTGATAGTGCAGTTGCATACTCTCCACTGTGATACAAATTTTCTGCTTCGGCAAATAGGGCGCTGTTGGGAATTACCGGGCTATCCGATTCAATAAAGAAAAAGAGCGCTGCCCCGGCAGTCAACAGTATAACCACGGAAAGTACAATTGCCAGAACTTTGATTCCATTTTTAGCGGATCGAGGCGCCTGGCCGGCTGCCGTTCCCGGTGCTGCGGATGGCGATGCAGCTTCCGTTACAACATCTTGTTGATGTCTTTTCTGCTGCTGAAAATTCCGCTCAATCAAATCTTCCAACCCCGAATCTTGCTCCGGATAAGCTTCTGCAATTACCGAATTATTGTCAGGATAAGAAAGGTTTCCATTCGGAATCTGTCTCACGTTAGATTGAATCACCCGTGTAGTGGATTGTGAGGCATTATTTATTGAAAAACGATAGTGGCAATTAAAGCAATATTCCTGGTGGTTCTCATTATGAGTTCCGCATTTGGTACAAATAATCATTCGACCCTCCTGGTCTATGTATCGTATAGTCAAGAATAGTTGTTTTTTGATCAGATAATACGCATTGTAATTAAGGTCGCAATTTTTGTAGTTCTGTGCGCTACATCATCAAAATATGAACGCATTTTTAGGGTGAAGATTCGACCAATCCGGTTTTGAGTAGGTTTAAAACATATTGGCAATCGACATCACTTCCGGGTTCCAATCCAACCCTTCGGACAGGGCGGCGGTTAAGTTGATAAGAACTTCCAATTTGCTTTTTTTACTGGCGCCAATTCCCAAAGTAACACCCCGGGCAATAATCTCCGGGTTACCGGCGACACTAAGAATTTTCTGCTGCCTGGTATAGCGGATAAAATCTTGAGCATTCGACGTTTCTCCAATATAAAGAATTGCCGGTTTTCGGGATGGAATTGCCTCTCCCTCTAAAACATCGACTAATTGGGCATTACCGATTTTTTCTCCAATGTATTTTTTAAGCTGCCTGGCTACTTTAGGCGCATTTAATACATAGACCGTAATTCCGTTCGATTGCCTGGCAATATTTTTTTCATAAGCGGCAAATTGAACAATCGCCCCTGCAATCGCTTTTGCGGAGGTTGCTTTAAAATTTTCGATTGGAAGCGCAAAGGTGGTAAATTTCTCCTGTTTGGAGGGATGTTGAGCAGGAGGCTGTTGCGGTAAATTAACGCCGGAAAGAGGATTGGCGGTACTATTGGCTTTCGGCCCGCCATTTTCCGCAAACGGCTTTGTAGAGTCCGTTAATTCCGGTGTAACAGCAGATTCCGCTAAAAATACTAACTCTTTATATACCAATTGATCGGAGCGGTTTTGGGATTGAGATGCCATGCGCTTTTTCCGTATGCCTATCAATTTGGTTAATCTTTCAATCTTATCCCTGGCGAAAATATCTTCCGGGTAAATTTGCAAGATCGTATTACAATGGGCAATTGCGGCAGTGTATAAATTTTTTGCATACGCTTTTTCTACAAGCTCCCTCAGCCGAATAACGATGCGATTTTCCCAATCATCAACCGCTTTATTATTCGGTGTTATTTCTCGAATTTTTTTGATATAAAACAAGACATTATCACCTTCCGGCGAAGATAAATGGCCATTGTGGAATGCGGAATCTAATTTTGCAAAAAGCTGATCGACAATCACCTGCCTCTCAATTTTCTCAACATCTGTTGGGAACAACATCGCTTCGATAGTTGTAATTCGCCGGGATGCAAAAGATGCCAGCCGGTGTTCCGGGAATTGCTCGATAAAAGTGCTATACTTTATCAGTGCAGGAGAAAAATCCTTTTGGGAATAAAGCGTTTCCGCTTCTCTAAATAGATGTTGAGGATCAATGGAATCAAAAATATTACCAAAGTAATAAATTGCAACGGCTAAAAGTAGAATATTGCTGATCGCCAGAATCGTAATAATCTTTTTAGAAAGATGGTTTGGGGCAGGCGTTTGTTTTGAGCCGGTTGTTTCCGGTTTTTTTCGTGCGGTTTCAGAAGCAGGTTTATTTTTCGGAGCCGGCTGCTCCTTTTCTTGATTTTTCTCCAATACCCCGGAAACCGGTTTTGCCGCTTTAGGCTCAAATTGAACTTTTTCCGAATGGCTCTTTTGTGCCTTGAAAACCGGCGCTTTGGTTTTTGGTGATGATTTTAGTGAGGGTGAATTTACTTTACCATTTTGCGTTTTATTATTACGTTCCGGCTTTTTCTTTTTGCGTTCCGGGCCTAATGGAATAGCGGTAATATCCTCAAGCGGTTTAGCTGTATTGGCAGTTTCTGTCGCTTCAATTTTTGATGATTTCTGTTCGGTTGGTGGGGTTTTCCTGGGGCGTACATTTAACTCGAAATGGCAAAATTCACAATAAAGATTATGATCGTCATTGGAAAACCCACAACGGGAACATTTAGCCATTTGCGCCTCTTTTTAAAGCATTGGAGAACTAATAAACTTGACGCGCCTGGAATCCCTGTGAGCCATATCATTCGCAGAAAGTTGGATTAAATAGAAAGCGGCTTTACAATAAAATACTTCCGCTT
>CAXHHS010000445.1:0-6118 GCA_964015645.1 uncultured bacterium | reverse complement strand
GTCGTCGTCCGCGTTCAAGATCGCAAATCCATCTTTGTGAACGCTGCATGGAACAATGGATTTGACGCGCGCTAAATCTTCTACGGTATCAATATTACGCAGGCCCAGATGGTCTTCTGCGACATTGGTTACCACGCCAATGTCGCAATGGTCGAACCCCAGGCCGGCGCGCAACATGCCGCCGCGGGCAACTTCCAGCACGGCAATTTCTACCGTGGGATCTTTTAAAACCATCTTTGCGGAAACAGGGCCGGTGGTGTCCCCGGATTCGATGAGGCGATTGCCAATATAAATGCCGTCGGAGGTTGTAAATCCGATAGTACGGGCAACGCTCTTTAAAATATGGGCGATTAAGCGGGTGGTTGTGGTTTTGCCATTGGTGCCGGTAACGGCGATAATCGGAATTCGGGAGGACGTTCCGGGTGGAAAGAGCATATCGACTACGTGCTCGGCAACATTACGCCCAATCCCCTCCGAAGGGGCAAGGTGCATTCGGAAACCGGGGGCGGCGTTTACTTCCACCACGCCGCCGCCATTTTCTGTGATGGGGGTAAAAACATTGGGCGCAACAACATCGATACCGGCGATGTCCAGCCCAATGATGCGGGCAATCCGCTCGAACAAAAATACATTGTAAGGATGAACGTCATCAGTAAGATCAATGGCGGTGCCGCCGGTGGAGAGGTTGGCCGTGGATTTAAGATAGCAAATTTCGCCTTTAGGCAAAATAGTCTCGAGGGCGTAGTTTTTGAATTTCAACAGTCGTTGGGTTTGGTGATCGACTTCGATTTGCGTAAGCACTTTTTCGTGGCCGTAGCCCCGGCGCGGGTCTTTGTTAACAATATCGATTAACTCCTGAATTGTATGTTTGCCGTCGCCGATAACGTGGGCCGGCCGTCTTTCCGCCACTGCTACCAGTTTATTGTTTACTACCAGCGCGCGAAAATCGCTGCCCACCAGCGATTGTTCGACAATGACTGTGGAGCAATATTTTTTAGCGGCGTCGAAAGCGGTTTTTACTTCTTTTGACGACGTCAAGTTAACGGTAATCCCTTTCCCGTGGTTGGCGTCCAGCGGCTTAACCGCTAAGGGAAATCCCAGCGCCTCGATTGTTTCTTTGATCTCGGATTTATCGCGAATCTCGTAGCCGCGCGGCACGGGAATTCCCATGCCTTCCAATATTTTTTTCGATTCATATTTGTCGCAGGCAAGTTCGACAGCGATCATGTTTGTTCTGCCGGTGGTGGTTGCCTGAATACGCTGCTGGTGAATTCCATATCCCAATTGCACCAGGGAATATTCATTTAAGCGAATGTAGGGGATGTTGCGGCTGTACGCTTCGTCTACAATTGAAGCGGTGCTGGGGCCAAAGCGTACATCTTCGCGAATTTCCCGTAGTTTTTGAATGTGATTGGCGAGTTTTTCTTGTGTTTTTTCTTTGGAGAGATTTTCGGCAAGCGCCAGATAGATATCGACTGCTGCTTCTGCGGCGTAATACCCGGCGTCTTCTTCGATATAACTAAATACAACATTGTAAACCCCCGGCGTGCTGGTTTCCCGTGTGCGGCCAAAACCAGTATCCATTCCGGCCAGCGTCTGGATTTCCAATGCAAAGTGTTCGATAATATGGCCAGCCCAGGTGCCCTCTTTAACGCGACGCAGAAATCCGCCTTCGACGCCGTAACTGCAACGATGTTCGTGAAGAGAGGGCATCAACGCTTTGGCACGGCCTAAAAAACCAGGGATTTTGTTGGACGGTTTTTCTTCATAATCTTCCAGGTCCAATTCCATTACAATTAATTTATGGCGGCGGATACTCCAGTAATTTGGACCGCGTAATGCTCTTATGCCAAGTATTCGCATAATTTTCTCCCCGGTTTTTTGAAATCAAAGAACAGTTTTTGTTGCAGAGTGCCAAGGGCTGAGAGCCGAGGGAGGTATTTTTAACCCTTTGCCCTCAGCCTTTGGCTAAAAAATCTTACTCATCTAATAGTTTTTCTCGCCGGAAATCGCAGGCGATTTGAAATGCTTCTTTTTCCCCGTATTTCCCGATGGAGAAAAATTTTGTACGCGCCCTGCCATCTTTTTCCGTCCAGCAAACGCGATATGCCCGGTAAATCGATCCGCCGGGATTTTTTCTTTCGATTTTTTGCACCCCGATAACGCCGGTATTATTGTTTTTATTTTTCGTTACAATAACGCGATCGGGAATATTTTTAGGCGCTTCTCCCAACGTTTGTGAAAAAAGCTCCTGCATCTCCTTTTTATAATGCCGGCGAGCTTTGCGCAGTGCCTGCACAATGCCACCATATTTCCGGTCGCTAAAAAACTTCGATTTCACTTTCCCGTTTTCACGAATTCTAACGTACCAACCATGAGTGTGATTGTGATCGGAATCGATCCTGGAAATCCCCTTGTACGATGGCCGCGACCTTTCGTCTCGCACAAGCCTTTTCTTGGCCTTTTTCTTTTCTAATAAAAAATCTTCTTCCCCAAACGGGTTGTTATTAAATGGTGTTTTCATTCTACATCCCTGTATGTTTAAGTTATCGAATCTCACTTCCTATGAGATTATATTCTCTATTTTTCTTTTTCGGTATCGGTGCTCGGCAAATCGTATCCATTGTCGAGTGGCTCGCGACTAAATATGTTATAGCGTGAGCCGTTGGTGAAAATGTGCAGTTTTAAGCCGAAAACCGAAAATGGCTCTTCGGGAGCAACTTCGGCCATATTTGTAAAACCAATCTCTGCTCCATCGACAATTGTTACGGTTCCGGAGCCAATGACTTCTAAAATCCCAGCTTTAGAAACAACAGTTGCAGTATTTTCATCAATGCCAATACCGAGATTGCGCGGGTTGTAACAAACCGCCGTAATTAAACGGTTTAAGCGCGTTCTTTCGGAAAAATGCTGATCAATGATAATATCCTTCAGGATACCCAACCCCGGGGAAAGTCGAATGGAATCTTTTTGAAGGTGCATGGAGGTTTTTCCTCGCACGATCATCGAAGTGCTTAATCCCGCGGCACCGGCACTGGACCCCGCCAGAACAATGCCGTTTTCCCGAATCCTTTTTTTGAGAAGCCGGACAAACGGTGTTCCACCTAAAACGGTACTGAGCCGCATTTGATCACCGCCGGAAATAAAAATCCCTGTAATGCCCTTCAAAGCGGCCTCAGCATCAATCTCCATCGCTTCTTTGCGAGATGCTGGCTGAATATCCGCGATTTTTTTTGCGCCCAAAGATCGAAAAATTTTGCTGTAAGTGCTCGCCGCCATCTCCGGAAAATCCGATGCTACCGGGATAATCAAAATAGAGGCCTTCTTTTTGCCGGCAAGCTCCAAAAATTTCCGCAGGATTAGGCGTTCGTTATACTTGTCTTCCGCACCGCCGATAATCACCAGCGGAGAACCGATTGTTTCACTATAATCCAAAACTCACTTCCTTAAATCGTTTATCTTGTTTTTTTGTGTAATGGAGTGCAAAACGCATTTTGCAAAAGCTAAATGTAAAATGAGTTTCGCACTCCTCTATTCCTTTTTCTCCGAGGAAATGGGCAATGGTAATCTCAAACCGGCTGCCGGTTTACCAGGTCGTAGCCCTGACCGTCGGTTAGGCAATGAAGCGTTACATTGGCAATCGACAGGCTGCCGGGGCTGCTTTTACGGCCATCGAAAATGTAAACGGCATTGTTTCCAAAGACCTTTGCACTGCCATCTAGGTTTACCTGGAGTGCAGTATCTTCATCGATGCCGATAATTTGCAACTCCGGGTGTTCGATAAGCAGCGCAAGATTCCGCGGAAAGCGGCCGCGGGAAGAACAGTGGGTATCAACGGAGATGTTTTTACCTAACATCCCAAAGCCGTTGCCGGTTTCGATCATGTCTTGCCGCAAATGGCGATCAACCGTGCCGCCGGTTAAACTCATAATGTCTCCAAATACCGAAGCACCGGATGAGGTTCCGGCGATAATGCCACCACGTTTAACGACTTCTCGCATGGCATCTTCTACCGGGGTTCCTTCCAGGCGATTCATAAATGTTGCTTGTGATCCGCCGGCGATGTAAATGCCGTCGGATTCTGCAATCTGCTGTGCAACAGACTCTACTTCCGCTTCCCGGCGGCTCATAATTTTAGGTGCGTAAAGGTGATGCACGCCGGCAGATGTCAGAATTTCCCAGTAATCGATATTGGCCCATTGCGGCTCTTCCGAACCGGCAGTCAAAATGGTGATGCGGGCATTTTTTCCACCGGCTTCGTCCACAAAACGTGATAGAAACGGTTCGTAATTGGTGCGAGCAGCAGGCCCGCCGCCGATAAGCATAAATTTGCCGGAAGGTAACATTTGCATCTTTATGAGAGCAAGTTGAAACGCGGTTAGAAAGAAGCGTTTACGGAAATTCTTTCAATCTTCGTTTTAATTAAAAAAATATTTAATATCTAAGAGTGTAAAATGCAAAGAAATAGAAAATAAAAATTTTAAAAATAAGATAAATGGGTTGGATACGGTTTATTATCAAATTCTGAAAGATGATTTTTGCCTCAAACCAACAAAACTTCTTGAATTTACAGATGGAAAATACTATGTTGGTTTTACGAAAAAATAAACAAAGCGAGAAGATAATGGAAGCAATAAAACAGATTATTCGAACTCCCAAAAACCGCGAAGTGCGTATTAAAATTCCGAGTTCTGTTCCCGAAAATGAACTTGTGGAGGTTATTTTGATTGTTCGTAATAAGCCTGAAAATTTCGCTAAGAAGGTAAAAGAATTAAAAGCCGCTGTAAACGATGAGCGTTTCTTAAACGATTTAAAAGAAGTTACAGATGAGTTTGAGGTAATTGATATTGTAGATTGGGAAGGAAAGTGAATTCGTATAGGTGGCAAATTTTTCTTGCCAATCTCGATCCGGTTATCGGATCAGAACAAGGTAAAACAAGGCCTGTTTTAGTAATAAGTGAAGAAGAAATCAATCAGATACTACCTGTTGTGAATGTGCTTCCAATTACCTCTCGAAAAGCTGACCGTCGAATTTATCCAAACGAAGTATTAATACCTGCCCCAACTGCTGGGTTAACAAAAGAATCGATTATATTATGCTATCAAATTCGAACACTTGACAAAAGACGCCTTGTCAAGACGCTTGGAAAAATTGAAGACTTTGATTTACAAGAAAAAATATTTGAAGCACTATGTTTTCAATTAGGTATTATTCGATAAAATGACGGTGTTCCAAAATGGTTGTTGCGCGTTCCGAAACGCTTGTGTAACAACCGTTCTGAAAACGCCAACAACTAAAGTGCGACAACATCGATAAAATGAACCAATTTCACTATACATAATTTCCATTTTAGTAAATAATGTATCAACTTCTCATTAAGCCGCTCCTTTTTTTACTCCAGCCGGAAACAGCGCATCATCTTGTATTTAAGTTATTACAATTTCCTTTTGTCAGCAAAATTCTGGCCAGAATTTATCGTTTTGAACATCCTAAATTGCGCCGGGAATTGTTTGGGTTAACATTTCCGAACCCGGTGGGATTGGCTGCCGGGTTTGATAAAATTGCTGTTCTTTATTCACAATTGGCGGATTTGGGATTTGGTTTTGTGGAGATCGGCACGGTAACGCCAAAATCACAGGCCGGCAATCCCAAACCACGCTTGTTTCGCCTGGCGGCAGATGAGGCGCTCATCAATCGCATGGGGTTTAACAATGATGGCGTGGAAGCAGTTTGCCAGCGCTTAAAAAATCGTAATCCGCAGTTGATCATCGGCGGGAACATCGGCAAAAACAAAAATACACCAAACGAAGAAGCGGTAGCCGATTATGAAATCTGTTTTAACGCGCTGTATGATTATGTTGATTATTTCGTTATCAACGTCAGTTCGCCGAATACGCCGAATTTGCGGGCGTTGCAGGATAAGAAACCGTTAACAAAATTGCTGCTCCATATCCAAAACCTGAACCGGAAAAAAAACCGGAAAAGGCCAATCCTGTTAAAAATTGCCCCGGATTTAAGCAATGCCCAACTTGATGATATTATTGAAATTGTGCAAGCCACCGGCATCGACGGCGTTATTGCAACCAACACTACGATTGAGCGCAAAACCCTGCGAAC
>CAXHHS010000444.1:0-6121 GCA_964015645.1 uncultured bacterium | reverse complement strand
GAGATGCAATGGAGTCTCGTGGGCTCGGAGATGTGTATAAGAGACAGCCAGTATCAAGTCGTTCATTTTCTCCCAAAATCCGCGGCGATTTCGCCCCAGGCCCGGGTTTCCCATTTGAGGATCTTGTTAGGAATGGTGTTTTCCCAGAGCCAGTTTTCGGCCCTGGCGATTAGCTGAAATAGTTTCTCGTTGTTAGCGGTAGGGGCAAGTTTGGTGTTGGCTTTTTTCTTTCTTACCCAGGCCAGGGCGGTTTTGCTATCCGTATAGATCGGAATAGTGCTATTTTGTTTTTTTAGATAAGTCGCGGCGTGAATAATTGCTAAAAATTCTCCGATGTTATTGGTGGCGTCCCGGAAAGGGCCTTCGCGAAACAGTAATTTGCCGGTGGCGGTTTCCACGCCCTGGTATTCCATTTCCAGTGTGGCTGTGCTCCAGGCGGCATCCACGGAAATGCTCTCCCAAATCGGTTCTCCGATATTTTTTGAAATGGCTTTCGGTTTGCTTCCGGTAAAATTACTTTTCCCGATAAAATCCTGGCTTTCCCCACCATAAGCTCGTTTGGCTTCTTCTAATGTAAGAAACGATTTAAATCTCGCATCTTTAAAACCGGATACCTGTTCGCTGCACTCTGCCCAGGTGTCAAATACGCCGGTTTTTCTTCCTTTCCAAACTACATAGAATTTTTTTTGTTTTTTAGCCATTTCCTAAATTTCGACTTCTATCAATTCCAATTTTAAGCCGCAAAAAGGCGCAAAATACACAAAAGGGGAGAGTATTGTTTTGTGTGTTTTGTGCCTTTTCATCATGGCAAAGAATAAAACCTGGTTTATGAGTATCGCTCCAAAATCATCGCATTGCCCACTGCGCCGGCGGCACAGGAGGCGATGAGGGCAAATTGCCCGTCTTCTTTGATGAGGCGATTGGCAGCGGTAGTTACTAATCTCGCGCCGGTGGCGCCAAAGGGGTGGCCGACAGACAGCGAACCACCCCAATTGTTCAGCTTATCTAACGGTACCTCGCCGATTTTTTTGTTTTTACCCAATTTCTCTTTGGCAAATTTTTCGGAATCAAGACATTTTAGATTGGCAACAACCTGGGCGGCAAATGCTTCGTGGAATTCGAAAACATCAATATCGTTTAACGAAAGATTGGTTTTATCTAACACTTTGGGAGTTGAGTAGGCGGGGCCGAGCAGTAATTCTTCTTGCGGATCTTGCGCACTGTAGGCGTACGATTTGAAGGCGGCTTTTGGTTGGCAGTCGAGCGATTTGGCAACGTCTTCTGCCATTATCAGCACTGCTGCCGCGCCATCGGTTAAATAAGAAGAATTTCCCGCAGTCAAAGTGCCGTACGGCTTTATGAAGGCTGGTTTTAAGGAGGCGAGTTTTTCTTCCGTGGTATCGCCGCGCACGCCGTTATCTTTTTCGATGACCTCAAATTTAGGTGGAATCGCTGTCGGGAAAACCTCGTCTTTCAAAAATCCTTCTTCGGCTGCTTGTGCCGAGGCGCGATGAGAGAGGGCGGCAAATTGATCCTGTTTTTCGCGGGTGACGCCAATGCGAGCTGCCATGCGGTCGCAGTCCTGCCCCATCGTTCTCCCGGTAGAAAACTCCGCGATTGAGGGAATTTCTGGCAGCAGATCGCTGAATTTTAATCCCCTGATAAATTTGAGATAGTCGAGCGGTTTGCGGTATTTTTGTGATTCCAACAACTTTTGCCGGAATCTTTTACGGTAGCGAATGGGAATGTCCGATAAATTTTCTACACCCCCGGCAATAACAACATCGGCCTGGCCGGTTTGGATAAGATCAATGCCATCTGTAATCGCTTTATTAGCGGAAACGCAGGCAAGTGAAACCGTATTTGCCGGAACTTTTTCTGGGATGCCGGCAGCAAGTGCAGCATCACGAGCAACATTGCTAGTAGAAAAATTGGAAACCACGTTCCCCATAATAACCCAATCGACCTGCCCGGGATCAATATTCGTTTTCGTCAAAAGAGATTTTATTGCCATGCGTGCTAAATCATAAGCCATCAGGTTTTTATAATCCGTTCCGGATTTCAAAAACGGTGTTCTGCCACCATCGATTAAAACTACTTTTCTAAGACCATTGGAAGTTGACATCACAGGCTCTTTCTAAATTTTATAGTAGATCAAAAAAGTGAGCTAAAATTTGCAAGTGACTAAAGTGCCTAAAGTTCGCTATTTTTCACCACTTTTAACTTTAGCTCACTTTAGTCACTTGCAAACTTTCAAATTTACCTTTTTGCTTCCGCGACAATATTTTTTAACAACTCCCTTTGCATATCCAATTTTTCTTGCTGTTTAAAAATACTTGATGGTACTGCCCGGTCGCTGCATTGCTCTGCGGAAAGGCCGCAGCGTTCGCAAGTTTCGTTGACCTCAACGACCGGAATATCAGGATCATTCCAAAACGCTACAGTTTTTTTGAACTGGTTATTCATCAAAAAACTGATCGTAATGCTGGTATTCGAGCCGTTATTGAGCATCGCGGGGTAGGCGAGAGTGATACTAAAAATATCTCCCTTTAAATCCAGAAAATGAGACCGCTGTACGGCGATTAATGGTTTGTCATTTTGTTTCTTATTGGGGAGGGCGGCCAGTTTTTTTAACAATTTAATGGAAGACCAGCGGTGGCAATAGTGCTCCTTCACACCAATTCCATTGGGAATAAAAATGCGTGACATATTAAACAGTTTGGTCAGTTCAAAAGAGTTGGTTTCCGGCTGATTTTTAAAACGGAAAAAAATTAAATTTTTAAGGCCGAAAAATTGCGGCAGTAACGTGCTTAAGCGATACATAAAGGTTTCCGGTGTTACCTCATAGCGTTCAATAAGCTCTAAAAATTCATTCCCATTCCACTGTTCATTGCTTAAAATCTTCTTTAAATCCTTACACATTTGCTCGCGATTCATCAGCAACGCTGCGGCAAAATAAGATGCTTTGAAGTTGTTAAGTAACTGCTCGAAAGATTGTACAATCATTCGAGTAACAATATTTGCTCGCTCTTTTAGCTTTAGAAAGTTAAAACCGATTTCTTTTGCATAAACAAACGCTTTTTGTTCCGGCGTCAAATCTGTTTTAACCAGTAACTTTGGAGAATCTTTATCTATCCAAACGGCGCGGAAATCAGCAGCTTCAGGATATTGAGATAAGGCGTCTTCATCAATTTCGTAATTGTAAGTATCGACTAAAAAACGGTGCAGGAATTTTTCATTCAGCGATTGCCCTGGCCGCCAATTATTTTCCTTGATGAAGGATGAAACTGCCATTTCAATTTCTTCAAAATAGTTATGGTGCATGTGCTGGTAAGAGCGGAGAGCAGAGAGAAGCAGGTGCTCGACCCGCATATCGTAGTCTTGCCCAATCTCCAGAAAGGTGCGAATCAAAGCCCCGGATTTTTCCGGTGTGCCAGTAATGAGTGCCAATAAATCCTGGGTGGAGACGCCGTACATCCGAAAAGGAAATTCTTTAATCACCGGGGAAGAAAAAATAATTGGCAGCGGATCAAGTTCTTTTTTGACTTGCAGCGAAACCATCTCATCAAACGAAATGCCTAACGCTTGTGCTAACTTTAATATTTTCTCTGGTTTAGGGTACTTTTTTCCTTTTTCGATTTCGCTTAAATAAGAGATCGATAAACTTGTTTTGTCTGCTAATTCCTTAAGCGACATGTTATTTTCAAGCCGGTGCTGCTTTAGCTTGAATCCCATAATAAATCGTAGGTTTTCGCTGTTTACATCCATTTTTCTTTATGCCGGCTTTTTTACCTTCTTGAGTGAAGTGAACCTCCCGGGGGGTTAGATAAAAGAGTATCGGTCACTCGTCAGGTGTTAATATATCTCTAAACTTCAGATTAAGCTTAAAACCTCCGGGCGGTTTACAAGTGTGTTCTTCAGCAAACAGTGAGAAATATAATCAGGTGCTCCCAATAATCCCAAACATATTTCACTGCCAGCGAAATTTTTAAAATTTATCGCTAAAGATCAAGTTTTGTTCTGGGCGAAAATGCCATCTGAGCGAAATTTCGCTTGATTTTAAAATTTTTCTTATATAGCTTCTCGCAGTTAAAAAAAGGAGTATTAAGATGAGCACATCTTCCAAAAAATCCCAGGAGAAACATTTGTCCCAGGACGCATCCCGCCAGGTAGCAGAAGCCGCCCGCGAAACCAAATGGGAAAACCCCAGTTTTTTGAAAGAATTATTTCTTGGTAGATTACGACTTGATTTGGTTTACCCGTTTCCGGAGTTGCAAGGAATTAATCGTGCGGAATACCAGGAGTTTAGAAATAAGATTAAATCGTTGCTAACTGATGTAGATTCCGATGCTATTGATCGCAATGGCAAAATTCCCGCTGATGTAATTGCGAGGCTTTCGGAAATCGGCGCATTTGGAATGAAAATCGAGAAAAAATATGGCGGTTTGGAACTGACACAGGCAGAATACAGCGACATTATGAAACTCATCGGCAGCCGCGATTCCAATATCTTGTCTCTGCTCTCAGCACATCAATCGATTGGGGTGCCACAACCGCTAAAGATGTTTGGAACGGAAGAGCAGAAGAAAAAATATTTGCCACAAATCGCCCGTGGCGCAATTACCGCCTTTGCCCTTACGGAGCCTGATGTTGGCTCCGATCCTGCCCAGTTATCAACCTCGGTTACCGAGTCGGGGGACGGCAAATCATACATTTTAAACGGCAGAAAATTGTGGTGTACAAACGGCACTATCGCAGAGCTGTTAGTTGTGATGGCTCGCCATAAAGAAGATGGTTCGATAAGCGCTTTTATTGTGGAAACCGGCTGGAAGGGAGTTGATGTCGAACACCGTTGTCACTTTATGGGACTTAAGGCATTAGAAAATGGACAAATCAATTTCGATAATGTCATAGTGCCAAAAGAAAATATAATCTGGAAAAAAGGCCGGGGATTAAAGCTGGCGTTGATAACGCTGAACACCGGGCGTTTGGCATTACCGGCAGGCGTTGCCGGCTCTGCAAAAACCTGCCTGGAAATTTGCCGCAAATGGGCAAACGAAAGAGTGCAGTGGGGGAAACCAATCGGGCATCACGAAATTATCGCTCATAAAATTGCCACCATTGCTGCAAACGCATTTGCGATGGAATCCATTGCGGATTTGGCAACATCGATGGCCGAACAGGGATTTGATATTCGTCTCGAAGCAGCGGTTGCCAAAATGTATAATACAGAAGCCCATTGGAAAATGTTAGACGATACATTGCAAATTCGCGGCGGTAGAGGATTCGAGACTTCCGATTCGCTAAAAAATCGCGGGGAACGGGGAATACCGGTAGAGCAAATGCTGCGAGATGCGCGCATTAATCTTATTTTCGAGGGTTCAAGCGAAATTATGCGACTGTTCATCGCCCGCGAGGCAGTGGATAAACACTTGCAAGTCGCCGGTGTTATGTTAGATAAAAAAACCGGTTTTTTCAAAAAGTTGCCTGCGCTGCCTAAAATTGCGTTTTTTTATGCACGCTGGTATCCTTCGCTTTGGTTAAAATGGAGCCGCTGGCCGCGGTATCACAAATTTCGTAAACTGGCAAAGCATGTTCGGTTTGTCGATCGGGCAACTCGCAAATTGGCCCGGCAGATTTTTCACGGAATGGTTTGGCATCAGGCGAAATTGGAGCGTAAGCAGGCATTCTTGTTCCGGGCAGTGGATATTGGCGCGGAGCTATTCGCCATGTCCGCTACCATCAGTCATGCCAGAAAAGTGTTTGCGGAAGGCAACCGCAACGCTGTTAACCTGGCCGACTTGTTTTGCCGAGATGCAAAACAGCGAATTGACGCTCATTTTAAAACGTTATGGTCTAACAGCGATAATCTGAAATATAAAGTCGCCCGCAAAGTTCTGGACAAACAATTTAACTGGTTGGAAAAAAGCGGCGCCGGTTTAAAGAAAGAAGAAGAAACGCCAGCACATCAATTAAAACCGGCGGAAGAGAAGTTTGTTGAAGAAGTGATTTCTTCGATTATTTATTCGGATTAGCAGCGGGTTTAGGAAACCTTTTACTATCGCTGTAGCATTAAGTTGTTGAGGTTTATCTAATTGGGGCTGTAATATCACAGGGTGGT
>CAXHHS010000443.1:0-6133 GCA_964015645.1 uncultured bacterium | reverse complement strand
GAATGAAGAAATATCGAATATCGAATAAAGAATGTTTTTTACTTCGAAAGTCGACATTCCTTGTTCGTTATTCAATACTCATCTTTTAAAAGATAAATGTAAATTTCAAACGAATGAAAAACCCCTTCATCGCCGGGAACTGGGTTCGCGGTGAAAATTTTTTTGGCCGGAGACAAATTGTCAGCGACATTTTGGATGGCACATACAACTATGCCTGGATTGCCGGTACCCGCCGTTTTGGCAAAACATCGCTCCTAAAGCAGGTTGAATTTTTGAGCACGCAGCCGGAATATGCTGCAAAGTATATCAGTTTGTTTTGGAATATGCAGGGCGCCGGCGATGAGGTAGGGCTAATTGAATCGCTTTTAGAAAGCGTCGAAGATGTGGAAGACCGCTTTGAGGCCATTGGGGTTTTTGTAGAAGACCTTGAAGGCAAAAGCCTCTCGGAAATTTTACGCATTTTAAAACGCCATGCTCGCCAGCAAAATCTTACCCTGCTGCTGCTTTGTGATGAATGCGAAGAGCTAATCAACGTTGAAAAAAACAATCCCGAAGTGATGCCTAAATTACGGCGAATTTTTCAACAGGGCGAAAACCTGATCACGATACTCTCCGCCACCAAACGCCTGGCCAAATTGGGCGATGGGCTTACCCCGGAAACTTCGCCATTCCTGCACGGATTTATCCCACCGGTTTATTTAACGCCGCTGGAGGACGCGGAGGCAAAATCCCTCATTAATCGCGGGGGATTTTCTGATGAAGTAGCGGAAGAGATCGTCGCTAAGTCGAATAATCACCCATATTTAATTCAACTAATTTGCAAACGGTTTTTTGAAAACAATGACCTGGAATCCGTTCTTCAGGAAATGGCTGATGACGAAATGATCGCCCATTTTTTTGCTGTTGATTTTGATTATTTAAACGATTCGGAAAAACAGATTCTCTGGTATGTTTTGCAGGAAGTGCAAGTCAACTCCGAGGTATTGGAGCAAAAATCCAACCTGCCAACAGACAGCATTTCCCGACAGCTTCATGGACTTGTGCAGTTGGGATATTTGCGTAAAGAAGGCACCGGCGTAAAAATCGCCAATTATTTTTTTGAAGAGTGGTTAAAACGGGAAAAAGACCGGCTTTTTAATGAGATTGCCGAAGCGGAAAAAGCGGAAAGCCAAACGCGTTTGACATCTACATTTAAATTACCCCAAACATTTTCCGGCACAACCATCAGCCATTATGAAATTTTGGAAAAAATCGGAGCGGGTGGAATGGGGCTGGTATTTAAAGCGGTTGATCAACGGTTGGAAAGAACCGTTGCCTTAAAAATGCTCAATCCCGACAGGTTAGAAAGCCCTGAATTCCGCGAGCGGTTTTTTACCGAAGCAAAAGCCTGCTCTGCGCTGAATCACCAAAATATCGCAACCTTGTACGAAATTGATGAAGCGGAAGGCCAGCTATTTATCTCTATGGAATTTGTTGCCGGATACACCCTGGCCGCCTGGCAAAAAATGCACCCGCAAGATGAAAAAATGCGCTTCAATTTTGCCTTGCAAATTGCCGAAGGATTAAAATGCGCTCATAGCAACGATGTGATCCCTCGCGATATAAAACCGGAAAATATTTTGGTGAACGAAGAAAATATTATCAAAATCACCGATTTTGGCCTGGCGAAAATTGTAAAAGATTCGCAAATCAAGCTTACCAAATCCGGCACTGCATTGGGCACGCTTTCTTATATGTCACCGGAGCAAACCGCTGGTTTAGCAGCGGACCACCGCAGCGATATTTATTCCTTCGGTATCGTTTTATTTCAATTATTTACCAGCGCGCTGCCATATCAATCAACCAATGAGGCCGGGTTGGTGTATGCAATCATGAATGATCCGGTCCCACCGGCAAGCGCGGTTAATCCCAATATTCCCCCCCAATTAGAATCCATCCTCTACAAAATGATGCAAAAAGAACGTGGCCAACGATACCAAAAGATCGAAGATTTTATAAAGGATTTTAAAGCGTTAGAAAAATTGTAAACATTTTGGTTTTCTGATTGTCAGATAGATAGTCAGTTTATACAGGTTTATAGCTTTTAAAGCCGCTATTTAACGTTCAAAACCGAAGGATTTCCCCATGCTTAAAAACTATCTTCGCGTCGCGCTTCGGAATTTGCTGAAGAATAAAATTTACAGCTTCATTAACATTACCGGTTTGGCGGTAGGAATGGCGTGCTGTATCTTGATTTTATTTTTCGTTCGAGATGAACTCAGCTACGACAATTTTCATCAAAAAGCAGAACGAATGTATCGTGCAACGATGGAAGCCACTTACGGTGGACAGCACTTTGAGATAGCGGTCACGCCTTCTATTGTTGCGCCAATGCTGCAACGGGAATTCCCGGAGGTTGAAAACACTGTTCGACTGTATAATGCAACAAAGTTCGGCCCGGTCGTTGTGCGTGCCGGCGATAAACAGTTGCAGGAAAAACGGTTTTATTATGCTGATTCCACTCTCTTCAACATTTTCACTTTTCCTATGATTTATGGGGACCCGCAAACAGCGCTTGTTCGCCCTAATACCATTGTATTAACCCAATCAACTGCCCGAAAATATTTTGGCGATGAAAATCCCCTGGGCCGCTCCATCAACATCAACAATACCTGGGATTTCGAAATTACCGGCGTCATGCAGGATATACCGCATAACGCGCATCTACAGTTTGATTTGGCCGCTTCTTACACCACCTTGAGGCAAAATTGGGCGGTAAACGAAACCTGGGAATCGGCTAATTTATTCACTTATTTTTTGCTGAAAGAAAATCAATCCATCGCGATGATGGAGGAAAAGCTCCCAGCCTTAATCGATCGTTCGCTCGGTGAAGGCTTCAAAGCCGCTGGTAATTCTATCAACGTAAACTTTATGCCGGTGCAGCGAATTCACCTCTATTCTCAATTAGAAGGCGAAACGAATAGCGATATTGTCTACGTTTACATTTTTTCCATCATCGCAATTTTGATTTTGCTCATTGCTTGTGTCAATTATATGAATTTGGCAACAGCTCGCTCTGCCCGGCGGGCGCAGGAAGTTGGCCTGCGAAAAGTACTTGGCGCGTTTCGCAAGCAGTTAGCAGGCCAGTTTTTCGGCGAATCGGCCCTGGTAACATTTTTAGCGCTGGTTTTTGCGATTGTGCTCGTTCACCTTGTTTTGCCATTTTTCAATTTACTTTCCGGAAAACAATTAGTGATCAACTACCTGGAAATGCCATTGTTAATACCGGCGCTTTTGGGGTTTTGCATTCTGGTTTCTCTAATTGCCGGGAGTTATCCGGCGCTGTTTTTATCCGCTTTTCAACCGATAAAAGTGTTAAAAGCCGGTACCAGCAGCAGAGTGCGATCTTCGTTTCGAAACAAACTGGTCGTGTTTCAATTTGTTGTTTCTATTGCACTTATCATTTCAACTGTGGTCATTAGCAACCAGCTTGATTTTTTCCGAAACAAGAAACTCGGGTTTGACAAAGAGCAGGTTTTGATTTTGAACATCAATGATAAGACTTTACGTCAAGACTATCCGGCGCTGAAGAAAGAATTGTTACAGCATTCCGGGGTGGTGAGTGTTTCCGCAACCTCCGGGTACCCCGGGAACGTTTTGGGCGGATATACGATGTCTGCACAAGGTTTGGCAGAAATGGATTTCCCCTCGGTTGTCGGCCTTACTGTCGATGGAGATTTTGTAGAAACAGCCGGCATCGAATTGATTGCCGGTAAAGGGCTTCCGAAAACCTACAATCCGGAACAAGGCTACTTTTATTTAATTAATGAAGCCGCCCTAAAACGGATCGGTTGGCAGAAAGATGAAGCGATTGGCCGCTGGGTTAACTTGCATGGCGGCCGCCGGGGAGAACTTGTTGGCATAACCAAAAATTTCCATTTTGCCTCGCTGCACAGCGCAATCGAGCCGCTGGCGATGTTTCTATCACCGAAATCTTACGATTACGACTATTTGCTGGTCAAACTGAACACCAGCGACATTCGACATACAGTGAACTTGATCGAGCAAACCTGGGAGAAAATGGTCTTCCATCGCCCGTTTGAGTATACTTTTGTCGATCAGGAATTCGAAGCACTTTATCGTTCGGAAGATCGCCTCAGCCAGATTTTTATCCTCTTTACTGGTCTGGCGGTTTTGATTGCCTGTTTGGGGTTGTTAGGTCTTATCTCCTTTACGGCGGAACAGCGTACCAAAGAGATTGGTATTCGCAAGGTGTTGGGCGCATCCGTTAGTAGCATTGTTGTGTTGCTATCAAAAGATTTTTTAAAACTGGTTTTTATTTCGATTTTCATTGCGGTGCCAATAGCCTATTTAGCCATGCAGCAATGGCTGCAAGAATTTGCCTACCGGATTGATATTGGCATTTCTACCCTGGTATTCAGCGGCATTTTAGCTTTATTGATTGCGCTGTTAACGGTGAGCTACCAATCGATTAAAGCCGCCCTCAGCAACCCGGCGAAATCGATTCGATATGAATAATTCTTTAAGATAGTAAGCGGTAAAAGATATTGTTTTCACTGCCTACTGCCACTTGTTGAGCTAGACACCAAATTTTCAAATTTACCTCATTAAGGCTATTCGCCTTTCAAGTGGTCAAAAATCTTAACCGCATGTTCGTGGGCATTTTCGATAAACCAGCGGCTGGTGTTTAACCCGCCGCAAACAACACCGGCCATGTACATGCCACTGCGATTGGTTTCAAATGTTTCCGGATTGTAGGTTGGCGTTCGGAATTCATCTTGCTCAAAGGTGATGCCGAGGCGCTCTAAAAAATCGAAATTAGGATAGTAACCAGTCATCGCCAGAACAAAATCATTTTCCAGCGTAATCTTTCCTTCCGGCGTTTTAACGTCGATCTCTTTCTCGCGAACTTCAATCACTTCAGAGTGAAAATAAGCCTTAATTGTGCCTTCTTTAATACGGTTTTCGATATCCGGTTTTACCCAGTATTTTACCGAAGGTTTAATTTGCGATTCCCGGATAATCATCGTTACCTCCGCGCTGCGGCGGAAGGTTTCCAGCGCAACATCCACGGCAGAGTTGGCTGCACCAATCACCGCAACTTTTTGGTAAACATAGGGATGCGGCTCGTCAAAATAATGCTTCACTTTCGGCAAATCTTCCCCCAGCACATTTAATAAGTTCGGCTGATCAAAAAAACCGGTTGCCACAATTACCGCTTTTGCGCGATAGGTATCTTTTGTAGTGCGAACGTAAAAATCGCCTTTTTCGCCTTCTACATTCAGCACGGTTTCATATACGTTAATATTGAGCTTCCAATTATCTTTCACCCGGCGGTAATACTCTAACGCTTCCCGCCGGGTCGGTTTGTAACCGTGGGAGACAAACGGCACATCGCCAATTTCCAGGCGCTCGGAAGTGGAAAAAAAAGTCATGTTTGTCGGAAAGTGAAAGACCGAGTTTACCAGGCAGCCTTGTTCGATCATCAAATAAGAAAGCGCTCGTTGGGTTGCTTCAATGCCACAGGTAAATCCTACCGGCCCGGCTCCGATGATGATGATGTCATATTGTTTTTTTTCTTTCACACCAGTTCCCAAGTTTTAATATGCTTAAGCAATATCAGCTTCATTAGACTTACTGAGATAGTGAAAGTTACGGCAATTTCTTAAGAAAATATAGTGGAGAGTGACTTATGCTCTCTTGATATGCCGAAAAAAATATGTAATATGTAAAAGAGAATAGTTATGGATGTAATTGTGAGAAAATCTGGAGAATTTCTTATTCAAAAATGAATTGTAATAAATTTTATAACTTTTGGGATAGGAAAAAGCAAAGGAATGGAACTTTTATTCCATTCCTTTGCCAGTGTTCTGTAAACTAAGTCTTTTGTACTAATCACCAAACACTTCGACTCCGCTCAGTGTGACATGTAGTCATCCTGAGCGGAGTCGAAGGATAAAAAACTTTAAACAATTTAGTTTACAATGCACTAGTAGATCGCCAACATTATATTGAGGGATAAAGTTTTTTGAGTTTAATACGTGCGTCTTCAGTTGTAAATCTCCAGTTCATTCGAATGGCATCTTTCTGTCTCTTATACACATCTCCGAGCCCACGAGACTCCATTGCATCT
>CAXHHS010000442.1:0-6135 GCA_964015645.1 uncultured bacterium | reverse complement strand
GAGCAAGTAACCAACGATTCGCCTAAAACAGTTGAAGTGGAGAAAGCTGTTTATCATTCTTGCTGCCAGATAACGGTGCCGGATGTTCAAAAGGAAAAATAACAAACAGAAGTGTTCAAGTGCGCCGCTTTTTTCCAGTTCCGAAGGCACTCCGGCAGAGAGGAACCGCTTCGCGGCGCGTTACCTGACCATCTTGCACTAAGCCACTTGAACACTCCAATTCAAAACTCTGAAAACAGGAACTAATTTTTAAACTAATTCTAAGGAGAATTTACCATGAAACGTGTCTTTATAATTTCAGCAGCAGTATTTGTATTAACTGCCGGGTTTATAGAACTAGCAATTTCTCTCAATCAAAACAATTCGCAGGATAACGCCTGGAAAGTAAATGGCGTTATGTCTGACGCCTGCCAGTGTATGTTGTTTTGCCCCTGCGAATTTTCCAGCGTGCCCACCTTCGGCCACTGCGATGATGCCGCCATTTTGCTCATCGATAGCGGCCATTATGGCGGCCTGGAATTGGATGGTTTACGAGTCGCAGTGGTTTCGGAAAGCCCGCAAGGTGAGCGGTTGGTCGATTCGGTAGGACGCTTAAAATTCGCGCGAATTTATGTGGAAGAACATGTTAGCGACAAACAAGCCGAAGCCCTGGCCTTCATTGCTCGCAGCGTGTTTGGCGCATTTGTTACCAATGCCCCGCGGATTTCGGAAGATGAAATGGTGCATCGTGTTAAAATGGATATCGAAGTTACTGGGAACCGCCATCGCATTACCATTCCCGGCGTACTGGAATTGGATTTGGCAACCGTTACCGGCGGCGATGGCAAAACGCCAATCGTTATCCAAAACAGCCCATTCGAAGAAGCCGGGTTTGGCGAAGCAATCATCGCGCAATCTTCGGTTTACAAATATAAAAATGATGCAATGGGCATCGATTGGGATTACGGCGGCCGTAGCGCTTCGATCCGTACTTTTGAACTGCAAGGCGAGTTGGCGGATTAAAATTGAACCACGTTCCACTTGATGATGAATCATCAGGTGGAACGTGGTTTTTCCTTGTTTTAAATCCATCATGATCTTGAAGTTTACGACGAAGTTTTTGTCCGTACTAATCTTTAAACCGAACAATCTGATAGTTTATCAACGCGTTGCTATCGGTTCGGATCCCCCCTTTACCTGTCTCAAAATTGTCGATAATCACGCGATGCGACTCCTTGAGGGCGACACCGACCAATCTGTTTGCCCCTGTGGTTAGAATGACCGAGTACGTTGATGGATCCATCAAGAAGCTGGCCTTGAATTCGATCACGTACCGTCCCTCATAGGCTCTGGATACCGATCCGATAATCCCAGCGTGGCGGCTACCGGCGATGGTGCCATCCGTGGCATTAAACTGGCCCACACCAACCACACCAAAGACTTCGCCGAGGCCATAGTGTCCGATGGAAGCGTGGGGTCGAACTCCGGACAGAACGACAGATTCATTGCAGTTGATCAAAGAGTAATTGGGCCAATCAGCCATCACCTCCGGCAAATAGCCCAGCCCTTCAAAGATCGGTGCTGAGCTTATCTGCCGAGATGGTGCATCGCCGGTCAAGCGAACTGCATCGCGAAAGGCTACATCGATTACCCGGAGATTCCGATGATGGACGGTATTGGCGCTCAACTGGTACCATAAACCCCAGTGGCGAGTAGCTCTTTGCGGCGACGCAGTTTTTGCACCCTCAGCGTTAAACTCAGAGTACCCGCCCGTGAAGGTGATACCGCCGCCGCCGGAGTTTTCGTGCCAAATACCCGGCCCGTCGTTCCAAGACGATTCGTAGCCGACAAATGTTAGGCCCCGCGAATTGAATATGCCGATGCCATAGCCGTTAGCCTGACCTTCACTTTCATTGAAGTCGCCGCGTTCGCCATTGAACAATGCGAAAGGCCTTATGAACACCGACTCGTCTGCAAAGACAGACTTCCATCCAAAAAGATTTTGCCCCAGGGTGAAGCCGTTACCCTGGTTGCGATAGGCAGAGAAATCCTCGAAAGTGGCGGCTCCGATATTCAGAAAAAGGAACGCGTGCTCCAGGCTGCCTTTCACCTGGACCTGTTTGAACACACCGCTTGGCCTGACGAAATAGACGCCGATTCCACATTTGCAGTTGCAATCCACGCCGAAGGACTCCATTCGAATGTTTGATGCATTGAGCTGCGTGCCGGTCGGTTCGACCCCAACGGGGTAGGCCGATACACGCAATGCGGCTACGTTCGGTTTTGTTGGGCCGTCATAGGTGAAATATGTGTGCTTGTTCGGATCCCAATTCTGGGATGGCACTGTCGGGTACACCTCTTCAGGAACTCCGGCACCTATGATTTGTGCATCAGAGGAAAGAACGATCTCAGACTTAATCCGGTAATTGCCAGGCGGGAAGAAAACGACTTTGTAGCTTGCGAGTGCAGCCTCAATTGCATCGTCGTCATACGTACGACCGTCTCCCTTGGCACCGAAGCTCTTGACTGAAACAAAGTAGTCATTGATCGAGTTGGGCTTTGAGCTATGTTTATACGTTTTCATGACAGGGCACCTTTTAATAGATGGATAACGGCTGGTCCAAATCTTCCGGGGAATGAAAAGTAATATCCTCGAAACCTTGTCCTTTGTCGTCGGTAATGCGCAGGTAAAACCCCCAATCGAAATCAGTATTGGTTACTTTGAGCAGCAGCTTGTTATAGCCGGGACGCAAAACGACGGTTACAAGGTCGCGATCCGGGGCGGCGTCTGCTTTTATGTAATGTTGCCAGATGAGATCATTATTCAACCAGAGTTTGCAGGTCTCATCCGTGCCCAAACGGATTTGTACTTTACGCTTTTCCAGGGAGTGGACATATACCAATCCGTAGCCAACAGTCCAAAAGGAATGCGATAAAAGCGAGCGAAGATCAACATATCCATCATAAAATCCGTCAGTTGCCGGTTGCCATTTTGCTTCGTGGTTAATGCTGGTGTAAACGGTATTTAGATCGATTTCTTTTTCCGGTGGAAAGGCGTATTCAAATGCGGAAACGCCTTCGCTGGAAAACGGCCCGATAACCCACCACTGGTTTTCCCGGGGAGCGCCTAATTCCTGGTATTCTTTGTTTAAAGCGGCTTTATCGCCGATTCTCCCGTAAAAACGGGCGCGGGCAAATTGAGCGATTACGCGTAAATCGAGGCGGTCGCTATCGCGGTCAATTGCCAGCAGGCGATTGATGCAAAGATTTTCGTTGGGATCCTCAACGAGGTCGTAATCGAGAGCTTCGAACACATACTTCCAGCCGGATCCCCAACCCCGGTAATGTTTGATTGCTAATAAATCGGTCAATTCAGCAGCGTGATCTTGCAAAATTATTTTAGCAGTTTCTACTTCCCCGCCACGTAATTGAGCTAACGCTTGCGCAAAAAGAGTAAACCGGCGCACATCATCATTGGGAGCAAGATCAAGCAATTTTTTCAATAATGGAATAATTGTTTGAGGTGGCAAATCGGACTCCAGCGCAAACCAAACAACATAGTCGATAGCATTCTCTTCCAAATCGCCGGAATTAATTTTATCGTTATAATGCGCCAGCGCAGACTGCTGCAATTCAATTGCTTTTGTGGTATCGCCCAGGGAGGTATACATTTCCCGGGCAATCAAAACCGTGTAGGCATCCATGGGATCTTTTTTGATTAATTTTTTCAGCAAAGATTCCGCTTTTTTGATTTGGCCAAAACGCCAATACACCATTGCCCGGTACACTTTTAAATGATGTTTAATGCGCGGGCCAGGCGCATTTTTGAGCGCTTGCTCGGAATACGAGAGCGCTTTTTCCAAATCGGCATCTTCCACCGCTAACTCGGTTAAACGCCGGGCAGAGTTGTAAAATTGCGGCCAGTTGGCTAAGGCTGTTTGATGCTCTCTTGCCGCTTCTCTTAAACGGCCGGCCATAATCAAAATTTCCCCTTTGCTATCAAACGGGTTAGGCTCGTTAGGGGCAAGCTGGCGGTATTTGTCGATATATTTTAATGCGGTATGGAAATCGCCGCGCATGGCAAAAATATAGCCCAATTGGTTATAAACTGTTTTTCGACCGGGGTCTTGTTCCAGGATCATTAAGTATTCTTCCAGCGCACGCTCCAAATCACCAAAGCCCTTATACATCTGTGCTAACTCCATCCGCAACGCCATATCGGATGGCAACTTCTCCACCGCTTCCCGGAGAAGCGTAAAATAGGTTTTATAATCGCCTTTGCCGTGTTTTTCCATCAAATTTAGTTGAATCAAATCTCTTTCGGAAAGTTTATGAGAATAACGGCGGGCATTTTCCAAGGCTTGTTTAAACTCTTCTTTTTTGCCAATACTAAGTTTTACTTCTGCTAATTTTAAATACCCGGCTGCAAATTCCGGGTCGGCTTGAAGCGCTTTTTCGATACATTCTTCCGCTTCGGTGAAGAAAAATTTTTCCATATTTTCCTGCGCTTCGGAATAGCAGCGAAAGGCTTCTACCGATTCGGTCATCCTTTCCAAAGCAGCATCGACAAATTGAATATCCTCCAAATCGCCACGAATATTGGCACGAACCCGCTCGGAGAGTGCATTGACCATGGAAAAAATTTGCTCCAGGCTTTCTCCTTGCACAGATTCTTTACGAATGGCTTGTGAAGTACGGATGTCAATCAGTTCGACCTCGATGCCGAGGTGGCCGGCTTGTTGATAAAATTTGCCGGTCAGAATAATTTCTGCGTTGGTTTCTTTCGCAGCATTGATGGCGGCTTGTATTTCATCTTTACCGCCTGAGGTGCTGCCATTTTGCTGTGCGATCTCGTTTAAATGCTGAATCGTAATCACATTCAGGAAAGGCGATTGGGTAAGCTCCGTAACCAGCATATCAGCCAACCCGCGTTTTAGCCAATCCAGCGAAGTTTCGGAGGTTTTATTTTCAAAGGGAAGGATGGCGATGGAGCGTTGTTCCTCCGGCGTTACCTGCAATACGCGGGATACTGTTTGGGAGGCGGTTTGGCCATTGGTATCACCCCCGGCGAGTTTGATTTTACGGTTGGTGCTATTCTCGCATCCCCAAAATGCAGCGAAAACGAAAAGCAGTAAAATCGCGGTTGAAAAACGATAGAAACGGTTTGCCATAACATCATCCTTGTTTATGCAATTAAAAACTTTTTTTATACGCCCGGCAGTTAATATTGTTGCGTGAGCCAGACTTAATAAACCCGGCCAAAACTTACCTTTAATCGTTTCTAAATCGTCGCAACAGCAGCTCGTTCAGAATAATGCTAATATAAGCAAAAACAATCGATACGATAACCAAAATTTGCGCTTTTGCCTCGCCGTCCGGTTGATTAAGATAGGTAAAAATCGCCAGGGGAATCGTTTGGGTTTCGCCCGGTTTATTACTGGCAAAAATGATCGTGGCGCCAAACTCCCCCAATGCCCGCGCAAATGCCAGCACCGCCCCGGCAATTATGCCGTTTATTGCCAGGGGTAGTGTGATCTTAAAAAAAATATTCAATTCGCCGGCGCGCAGCATACTGGCAGCTTCTTCTAATTTGATGTCCACGGCATCTACCGCCACCCGTACTGCTCTTACCAGCAGCGGCAAACTGACAACTGCTGCTGCAATTACGGCTGCCCACCAGGTAAACGCCAGGGTAATGCCAAACCAGCGATTCAAATAGCTTCCGATCCAACCGGACGGCCCAAGCAGAATGAGCAAAAAATATCCCGTGACCACCGGCGGCAGTACCAATGGCACATTTACCGCGCCATCGAGCAGCGACTTTCCCCAAAAGTTTTTACGCGAAAATAACCAGCCAAGATAAACACCAACCGGCAAAATCAGTAACGTAGAGATAGCCGCAACTTTTACGGAGAGCAGAATAATGTCGAATTGGGAGTTCATTTTTTTAAGACCACAAACCCATACTTTACAAATAGTTGTGTCGCTATCTCCGAATTTAAAAAATCTAAAAAAGAACTCGCCAGCGGATGAGTAGAATGTTTAGTGATGACAACCGGGTAGCGGATTTCCGGCTGCAAATCACCCGGTAATTCACTGGCAATTTTCACTTTGTTGCTGATTGATGCATCTGTTTGATAAACGATGCCACAATCG
>CAXHHS010000441.1:0-6149 GCA_964015645.1 uncultured bacterium | reverse complement strand
CGTGGATCACCAAACGATTGAATTCAAATACACTCCCGGCTCGCCCTGTAAAACGGAATTTTCTGATACCAAAATGATAAAATGAAAACAAATAAACCTCGCCACCGCAGATGGCACATTTTTCTCCTGCTTTATCTTGCGCTGCTGCTAATATCGCATATTATCCGTCTGGTTTCTCCACCGGATAGGCAGCCGGATGCCGGGCAAAAAGTTATCGAAGTTAGGGAAACCGGCAATGATGCGACAGCCGGTAAAACCGTTCGCATCGCTTACTTCGATGATCAGCCGGCTACAGCTCAAACTGCATCGGTGGTTTTAGTACTGCATGGCAGCCCGGTGGGTGTGGAGATGTTTCCGAGTTTCCTGCCGGAATTAGCCAAAACCTGCCGGGTGATTACCCCGGAATATCCCGGCTACGGTAATTCAACTCGTGATGTACCGGATTATTCCGCCCGCACTTTTGCTGACTATATGATTCAATTGCTGGATCGATTGGAGGTCGACAAGATTCACCTAATTGCATATAGTTTTGGCGGGGCTGTCGGCCTTCAAATGGCAGAGATGGTCCCGGAGCGAATCGCTTCCCTCACAATGCTATCGGCGTTTGGCGTGCAGGAATTGGAATTATTGGGCGATTATCATTTGAATCACGCCATTCACGGCCTGCAACTGGCAGGACTTTGGGTGTTGCACGAGTTGATTCCGCATTTCGGAGTTTTGGATAATTTTCCTTTAAATATTCCCTATGCCCGCAGTTTTTACGATACCGATCAACGCCCCCTGCGAAACATATTGGAAAACTTTCAGCAACCAATGTTGATTGTGCACGGCGAATCCGATGGCCTGGTACCGCCGGAAGCTGCCCGCGAACACTACCGGATTGTGCCGCAGAGCGAATTGAAAATGTATCCCCAAGGCCACGGGCTGGTGATTAACCAGGGGCCGGCTGCCGCTGCGGATATCAGCGGCTTTATTTTACGGGTAGAAAAAGGCGAGGTATTGGCCAGAAGCCAGGCCACACCGGAACGGCTTGCTTTGGCAGCACAGCCACTTGATGCTATCAAGTTTCGCCGGGCGGAAGGGCTAACGGTTTTTGTCATTATGCTGATGTTAGCCTTAGCCACGCTAATCAGCGAGGATTTGGCTTGCATCGGCGGCGGGTTGTTAGCAGCTCGCGGCATCATCGGATTTTGGCCGGCAACGATTGCTTGTTTCCTGGGTATTTTCATCGGGGATATTTTGCTGTATCTCGCCGGAAGGTGGCTGGGCCGGCCCGCTCTCAAATATCCGCCGTTAAAGTGGTTTATCAAAGAAGATGACGTTATTCGCAGCAACAACTGGTTTGCCGCCAAAGGCCCGCAGATTATTATTGCCAGCCGTTTTTTGCCCGGCACGCGGCTGCCAACCTATTTCGCCGCCGGAATGTTCGAAGCCGGTTTTTGGATGTTTACGATCTATTTCTTTTTCGCCTGCGCTATCTGGACGCCCCTCCTGGTCGGCCTGGCAATGCTGCTTGGAAACCAATTGTTCGATTATTTTTCTGCGTATCAAAATTATGTTTTGTGGATGTTACTCGGCATACTGTTTTTCTTTTGGCTGATTCGCAAAGTTGTAATTCCCCTGTTCAGTTTTAAAGGAAGGCGGTTGCTGTTTTCTGCCTGGCGGCGGAAAGTTCGCTGGGAATTTTGGCCACCTTATGTGTTTTATGTGCCGTTGCTTTTTTATGTCCTGTACCTGGGAATCCGTTACCGCAGCTTGACGGTTTTTACAGCCGCGAATCCGGCGATCCCCGATGGCGGATTTGTCGGGGAATCCAAATCCGAAATTTTAGCACATCTAAAAAATGATGATGAATTTGTCGCCCGCTATCATGTGCTCGACCATCAGCAGCCAACAGCAGAACTGGTTTCCCAAATCAAAGAATTTATGCAATCCATTGACAGCGATTACCCGGTAGTATTAAAACCGGATGTTGGAGAACGTGGCAACGGGGTGCTGATTGCATATTCGGAAACTGATGTAAAACAATATCTTACAGCCGCAACTGGTCGCAGCATCGTTCAAGAGTATGTGCCGGGCGTGGAATTCGGAGTATTTTATATTCGCTATCCCAGCGAGAGCAGCGGGCGAATTTTTTCCATCACCGATAAACGGTTTGTGTCCGTTACCGGCGATGGAAAAAGCACCCTGGAAGAATTGATTTTAAAGGATGATCGTGCCGTCTGCATGGCGCGATTTTACCTGGATAAACACCGGGAAAATCTTTATGAGATTCCAGGAAAGGAACAAAAGATATCGCTGGTAGAATTAGGAACCCATTGCAAAGGCGCGTTGTTTTTGAACGGGATGTCTGTACACACCTCGGCTTTGGAAACAGCTATAGAGCGCATCAGCCAAAATTTCGAGGGCTTCTATTTTGGCCGTTATGATATTCGCACGCCATTTGTGGAAGATTTTAAAAAAGGCCGCAATTTTAAAATCGTGGAATTAAACGGCGTCACCTCGGAGGCCACTCACATTTACGATCCCCAAAACAGCCTTTTTTATGCTTACCGCACTTTGATGCAGCAATGGAAAACTGCCTTCGAAATCGGCGCTCGAAATGCTGCTAACGGCGCAGAACCAACGCCGGTTTTAGAGTTGTTGAGGAAGATATGATTTTTCAAACTCTTCCCCGCAAAAATTAATATCTTTAAAACAGTTTTTAGCTCGATGAGAAAAGGTTTAATTCTATTTCTTATTCCATGCACTTTTAATTAACTTCTCAGGCTTAATTTGTTAACGAGAGGAAAAGGCTTTAACCTGAGTTTCGCATGTAATCCCCTACTTTTAAGTATTTTTTATAGCAGAATGATTATTCAGCCATAAAGTCGAGGACTGCAATTTGAACTTCGGTTAAATTGTTTATATCAAAAAATTACTTTTAGCAACATTCGCATCATTTACTCCTGATTTATGATTTACAATTTGTGAATCTGTAAGATAATAATAGGAATTCCTGATCTTAGAAACACAACAGCACCGATATGGCAAAAGAACAAATTCGTAAGGCGATAGAAGAAGACAGCATTACCGGTAAAATTTACGATCGTAAATTATTCAAACGCTTAATTCGATATGGCAAACCCTATTGGCCGCTAATTGTGCTGGCGGTTCTAATGATCATTGTCGCTGCCGGTTTGGAAACGCTTGGCCCCTATTTAACCCGAATCGCAATTGATGATTACATTGTGCTTTCCGAATACGAAGGGCTTTTACAAATTGTATTGCTTTACATCGGCGTTTTGGTCGTCAATTTTATCATTCGTTACTTGCAAATCCTTTTAACACAGTATGTTGGACAAAAAATCATCTTCGATCTCCGCAACGAAATTTTCTCCCATCTGCAACGATTACATCAGCAATATTTTGATAAAAACCCGGTTGGCCGTTTGATGACCCGTGTTACCTCCGATGTAGAAGCATTGAACCAGATGTTTACCCAGGGATTGGTAATGGTGTTCGGCGATATCTTTTTGATACTCGGCATTGTAATAATGATGGTTTCGATTCACCTCGAATTAGCATTGTGGACACTTTCCGTTATTCCGTTTTTATTTTTAGTGTCATTCCTGTTCCGAAGAAAAGTGCGCGGCGCATACAGCCAAATTCGCTATTTTTTGGCAAAAATCAACTCATATTTGCAAGAGCGAATTTCCGGTATGGCGATTGTGCAGTTGTTTAATCGCGAGGCGGATGATTTTAAAACATTTAAGAAAATCAATTGGGATCATACCGATACTTACATCAAAACGATTTTTTATTATGCGATTTTTTACCCCGCTGTCGAGCTAATCAGCGCCACCGCATTAGCCATCATCCTGTTCCGCGGCGGCTGGCTCATCCAGGATTCCTTCGTCACATTGGGAATCTTGATCGCATTTATTCAATATGCGCGGATGTTCTTTCGCCCTATCAGCGATCTATCGGAAAAATATAACATTCTGCAAGGTGCGCTGGCCTCTTCCGAACGTATTTTTAAACTGCTGGATACGGAGCCGGCGATTTTAGCACCACAGCGTAGTTTTTCCAAAGACCGGTTGGAAGGCAGCATCTCGCTGCAAAATGTTAGCTTTGCTTATGAAACGGATTACGTGCTTAAAAACATCGACCTGGAAATTCCTACCGGAAAACGATTTGCGCTGGTTGGCCATACCGGATCCGGAAAAACCACCACGATTCGCTTGATTGGCCGTTTTTACGATGTGCAGCAAGGCCGGGTTTTAGTAGATGGCATCGACGTACGCGAATGGAATTTACAAAACCTGCGCAGCCGAATGGCGATTGTGCTCCAGGATGTTTTCCTGTTCTCCGGCACCATTTTGGAAAATATACGCCTGGGCCGGGCAGATATTTCTCGCGAAGATGTGATCGAAGCCTCCCGCCTGGTCAATGCACATGATTTTATTTCCCGGCTGCCGGGCGGCTATGATTCGGAAGTGAAAGAACGCGGCAGCAATTTATCCGTGGGGCAAAAACAGTTGCTTAGCTTAGCCCGTGCCCTGGTTGTCGATCCGGATATATTGTTGTTAGATGAAGCAACTGCCAATATCGACAGCGAATCGGAAACCCTTATTCAGCAAGCGCTGGAAGTGGTTTTGAAAGATCGAACAGCGCTGGTAATTGCCCACCGGCTTTCTACTATACAGCATACGGATCAGATCGTTGTTTTACATAAAGGCATTATTCGCGAACAGGGTACACATCAGGAATTGCTGCGAAAACGAGGATTTTATTATAAACTTTACCGGTTGCAATATCGCGAAGAAGGTCTCAAAAGCTCAGCTTCAGTTACTTCTATCGTATAAAATTCATTGCTCACCAAATTTTTAGTTGACTAACTTTTCAGTGTTTGTTAAATTCGCATCGGACAAATAACCCGGAGGTTTCAAGTTTTGCCCGAACGCTCACCAAAACCATTTATTTCAGCGCGAGAATTTGTTGATAGTTGGGATAAAGAAATCTACGAACTTACCAATCTTGATTACTTTATTTTTTTGATGGTGAACCACCTGGGCAATCAACTCGATAAACGGTTTTTTAGCCGCCATCGCAAAAACTCACCGCTTTTTCTGGATTTTGATTGCATCGGAACGCTGTGTTTTAATCTCGGCGATAGTTTTGAATATTTCCTGGAAGAAGATTTTTTAGGACAAGATAATATCAATTACATGCTCAATATCGATGCCCCTCAAAAATCTTTCGAAAATGAAGAAGAAATCGTCCACAGAAGAATTAAACGTCTCCGCTCTTTCCTTTCCGAAGAATATCTTCGGGAGCAAAATTTCCGGGTCGAATTAATGCAAACCGCGGTTCTGGATACACTAATTCAGTTTTATTATGAAGAACTCGGAATCGAAATTGAAGATGAAGATGACGAAATAATCGAATTAGCCGAGTTTATTGTCGATGAGATGATCGAATTTATTCGCTTCGAAGGCCAATCGTTATTGCAGCGCCCGGCCGATCCGGCTATCGATTATTTTGAAGGGCTAATCGAAACCGATGAAGAATACACAACGGAGGAAGATTGGGACGGCGACGAAAGCGAAGCCTTCCAAAGCGAAGAGGCCTGGGGCGGCGATCATCCACATTTTGAAGATATTGCCCAAACCATCCAAAAATTTATCGACAACCGCGATAGCAATCCCCCGGAAACCTCCGGTTGCCATGCTTGCGATATAAAACTCTTTCAAAAATTTCTTACCGAATATATTGGCATCACCAATATTTACGAAGTTAGTGATGAGCATTTTCTGGAATTTCTTTCGGTTTGGATCATCAAAGAATTTGCCCAAGAAGAGGAACCGCCATTTTCTCACATTTATCAAACAATGGCAAAATTTGTTACCTGGCTTTCCCACAACTACAACCTGGATTATAAAAATAGTTACTTAAAATATTATAACTCGATAAAAACCGAAGTGCCGCGGGTGGTTCGAGCGTTGAATTCTTACCTCAAGGAATATGACCTGTTTGAAGCGATTTTGCTGCGCGACCAAAGCGAATCGAACCAGATCAGCGGGTTTTTTCAAATCAAGAAAATTCGAAACCGTTTTAACAAAACGCTCGACCTTACGAATCTCCATTTATGCAGCGACTTTGATAAT
>CAXHHS010000440.1:0-6171 GCA_964015645.1 uncultured bacterium | reverse complement strand
ACACCAAGAAGCTCGTCGGCAGCGTCAGATGTGTATAAGAGACAGGGTATCGATTATTGCCGGGATCGGCAAAAACTTTTTGATTTCCTCATTATTACGGATTGTCGCATTTTCTATTTTTTCGCGATAGGCAGTAACTTCGGCTTGCATCATGGCAATATTCATTTCGCGGTCTCCGCGCTGTTCGCTTTCCATCCGTTTAAATACGTGGTCTTTTGCCGGAATATTGAATGTGTTTTTGCTAAAGTTGATGCGGCGGTACTCCGCATAATCGTTTACACTGATCTCATGGATTTCGCCATCGTAGAGCGTAAAAACCAATTGCTCGCGGTTTTTGTCAAACACCAGGTAGCCATAGTTTGCAACAACCGAGCGTTGTACTTGGGGAGAGCTAAAATCGAAGATGGTTACATTTTTTAATTTATCGGCATTCTGTTCGGGAGAGGTTTTATAATTCGGATCAATGATATTACTTCTTTGCATCAGCTCTTGCGGAATCGATACCTCAATATCTTCTACTAAGATATTGAAATTTTTCAGTTTAAGATAAATACCCTTTTCCAACTCCAGTGTTGGTTTTTTTTGCGAAATGCTATTTAGAAGCAGCCGTGCTTTATGGTTAAAATCCGGCAGCACTTTATCATTATATAAAACCATTAACACCGTTAAAATTGCCCCCCAAATTAACGCCGGGCGTATTATGCGATACAGGTTAATGCCGCTTGTTTTAAGAATGGTGATTTCGTTATCCGCAGAGAGGCGGCCAAATGCCATTAACGAAGCGATTAAAACTGCCATTGGCACTGCCAGCGCCATCATCCAGGCCAGGTTTAGGTAAACGAATTCAAAGATTGTGGTAAGCGCTAATCCCTTACCAAATAGCCGCCCGATAAACTGGACGATAAATTTCGTCACCAAAACAAACATAATCACAGACAGTGAAAAGAAAAAAGGGCTGAGGTGCTCTTTGATAATGTAACGGGTTATTAGCTTCATCTTCCTTCAAAATTATTGTAAAACGGGTTAATTTAAACCGGTTGGCAATTTTCCCCAAATAAAAATTCAGTTAATTTACCTAAACGGCGCGATAGATGCCCAGAGATCTTCTTCAAGCGAATCGATTCACCCAATACAGAACCAATCTTGTTCAAATTAACATGACGACTACTTAATATCCCATAGGCCATCTGGCGAAGAAATTTATATTCCAGCCGGCTTAATTTATCTTGATATTTATTCATCAAATTACTGTCTTAACTCTGGAAATGTTCTACCGATACTTATTGTATGCCCGAATACTGAACCGCTTACGATTGTGCTGAAGTTACCGGAAATGATACGATAACCCGCGAAGATTTGATTTGAATGCATATCAAAAAAATTAGAGAGCGCCAATGAAAATTTTTTTAAGCTCCACAGTTGAGGATTTAAAGGGATTCCGTGCAACGTTGAAATATGCCTTGCTGGGGATGGGGCATGAGCCTGTTTTGATAGAAGACGCTTTTCCAAATTCGCTACCCTCCCAGGTTGAGTTCCGTAAACTAATTGCTGAAGTTGATGTTTTTATTGGCGTTTACGCCTACCTTTATGGCCACATGCCGCGCGGTGAAAAAATCTCGATTATAGAAAAAGAATATCGTATTGCGGTTGAGCAACACAAAGAGATTCTACCGTATGTAATTGATCCGGCTGCAGAGTGGCCGGATATTTATCGCGAGGACGATTTTATTAAAAGAGAACGGCTGGATGCGTTTGTAAAAGAATTACAAGCAAAACACAATGCTGAAAAGTTTATAACGCCTAAAGATATTACCACCCATCTCACACCTATTTTGGAAAAATTAAGTGTAAAATATGACCGTTTAAAACACTTAAAAGAATGGGCGGAAACGCTGGATAGCAAAAAGAAGTTGAATCTTATCCACCAACTATCTATCGAACATCAATTGGGAAAAATACCCGATGAAACGTTGTCATCCTCAACCCGGTTGATTGCCGGGAATTTCGATACAACTAAACATGCCCCTGCCTACCGGTTGGTTGATGATGTGGAAAAATTACTCCAGGGAAAAATGCCTGTGGAAATATTTGTCCGTAACAATGGAAGCACCTCGGATAGCTTAATGCCACAAATTCGCGTGAACAAAAAAACCATTTACAGCGGCGCAGCGGTGATTGTTTTCCTTCTGGGGATTGGATTAGGGAGCTGGCTATTTCAATCGCAGCCGATTGCGGAATTGCACCCAAACCAGCCGGAAGAAAATGTTGCCGCAATTGCGAAAGGTGATTCCGCGGAAACGGAAACAAAATCGCTTAAAGAGATCCCCCGGGAATCATCCTCGGTTTTATCCAGGGCGCCATCCCAAATGAAAACGGTTAGCAATAATGTGGAAAATACGCAATCAACACCATCGGAAAAACTCTCGGAAGCAGCAACTCAGCCAATTGAAACAGGTGCTTCAAAATCGCAAACAATTCCAATCGATTCAACCGGTGAAATACTTGCAAGTAAACAAGTGCCTGAAATAGCCCCTAACGAACCGGGTGGCGATAGGGAGCAGCTTGCCGCTACAGATTCACTGTTAAAGGCGCAAATCGCATTCCAGCAAACCGATACGGTAACAGTCTATCAATCGCTTGCAGCCTGGCGCGAGTTTGCCGGTTCAGCGGAAATTTCCGAAGCAGCAAGATTATTTGCCGAACGAAAAATTCAAGACATAGAATTATTACTGCAAACTTCGGCAACGCTTAGCTCGCCGGAAAACTTTCTACTTTGCACTAATGTGAATCGGGAAACTCGTATGCCGGAAGGCGAAAACAATACGTTTTCCCCGGGGCAAATTTGGATGTGGGCCAGGGTTAATACGCCCGGAGAAGAAGATATTACCGCAAACTGGTATGTTGATAATAAACTTATATTTACCAAAACCGCCTCCATACCGGTTGCCAGCCCCGGGTATCGAATTTATTTTTCGAAAACTATCGATGGTGGGAAGAAGGGTGAAATACGGCTCTTTAACAGCCAAAAACTGTTAATTGGCCGGCGGACGTTTAAGATAGCCAGCGATGATGTTACTGTGCGATAATTGTGGCCTGCCGCCAAACTTCCTCAATCAGCCGTAAATAAAAAATACCCTCCAATTTATTATTAAAATTTGATTTTTTAGTCACCGATCCTGTAAATTGCTGTTAGAGAGCTGGATAGAAGGGATGCGAAGGTATTAACGAATTTTCAAAAGAACACTGCCAGGGTTTCGAAAATTATGCCTGTGAAAACGATTTTAGAAACAGCTCTCTTCTTTGCCCACGTCTCCGCTGAATTCATCGAAAAGCTAACCATTGCCGGCAATATCGAACCCCTGCCAAAGATCGCTTTTACGCCACTTTTGGAAACATCTCCTCAATTCATGCACAGCATAATTACTGCTTTAACGGAGCGAATCCGTGAAAAAAAATGATGATTCATTTAATATCAATATTGCAAAACGGCTAATTGAGGCTGAGGCACAAATTGAGCGACATCGTTCCCTGGCCCAAATGGTTGCAGGTGTTGCACATGAGATAAACACTCCCCTGGACATTGTTAACACTGCTGCCAATATAATCGCCAATAGAATATCATCCACGGAGATGCAAAATCTATTCGTTAATCAAAAGCAATCTCATACGCTTCTTGAAGATATTCAAGAAGCAACAGAATTGCTGCAAAAGAACATTAAACGGGCGTATAAATTAGTTGAGAGCTTTAAGAAGATTTCCACGCATCAGTTAACAGATGTGCTTGAAACAATCAATCTCCCGGAATCAGTGGCCGAGGCCGTCGATCTTTTCAAACTCAACGCTCGAAGTGCTGATCTTAATATTGAAATTATCCATGAGCCGGAAAGCGATAGTAAAGAATGGACCGGTTATCGTGGTTATCTAACCCAGGTTATCATGAATCTACTTACCAATGTTGAGCGATATGCCTATCCGGCTAACAAGGGCGGCAAGGTTGAAATCAACATTTCAAATAGTTCGATAAATGAGAAGCCGGCTTACACCATAAGTGTACGAGATTTTGGCCAGGGAATTTCCCCAAAGGATTTATCCCGGATTTATGAGCCATTTTTTACAACAGGCCGTGCAACCGGTGGAACCGGTTTGGGAATGGCCATTGTCTATAAACTGGTTAATGAGGCGCTTCAAGGTCAAATCGAGCTTGAATCCGAACCGGGAAAAGGGACTGCCGCTTTCATTACTATCCCTAAAATAATCGTTATATAACCTGCTCTACATCAAAGATAATCAGGCTATGCCAGCAAAATTTAGTTGTTGATAACAAACCGGTAATGAAAGATGCTAAAAAAGCTTTCAACAAAACATAGGATTTAAAGATGAAAATTTTGATAGTTGATGACGAAAAGGCAGTACAATCTTTGTTTGAACAGCAATTTCGTAGAGAGCGGCGCAAAGGTGTTGTTGAGTTACATTTCGCTTTTTCGGGTGAAGAGGCATTGGCATACCTGGAAAAAGGCGGTAATGCCGACCTGGCTTTGATTCTTTCCGATATAAATATGCCCGGCATGAGCGGCCTGGAATTGTTGAAAATTATTCGAGAAAACTATGCGGATTTACAGGTATTTATGATTACTGCCTATGGAGATAAGCAAACCAGGCAACAGGCAGAAATATACGGCGCAGACGATTATCTCACCAAACCGCTTGATTTTAATCAATTAAAAGAAATTATTATAAAATAAATATTCGCGAGATCGCTTGCTCTAAACCTATCGGCTATCAATCAGGAAGCTATCTATATATATCTGAAACATAAAGCACTTATGGGCGAATTTCATCTGGGAAGAATTTCGAAAACATCTATTATCCTGGCTATTTTTTTAACAAGCCTTTATTTCCCGATTATAGTGGCCTCTCAAAGCGAGTCTACGACGATCAAATCCATAGTACCTGGCTGGCGCGAGGCCGGCCTACCTTACATTCAAAACTTCAGTCCCGAAGATTTTCTCGGCAGTACTCAAAGCTGGGCTATTCTCCGTGATCAACGCGGGATAATGTATTTTGGTAATTATGGTGTGCTGGAATACGACGGCGTGTCCTGGAACTGGGTGGATATTCCTAATCAATCAATCGTACGATCCCTGGCGCAAGACACGCATGGCCGCATTTATGTTGGTGCAGTCGGTGAATTCGGTTACCTGGCACCCGACTCATTAGGGCAACTACAGTATATTTCTTTGCTGGACCATGTCGCCCCCGACAATCGCGATTTTGCAGATGTATGGAATGCGTTCGCTACCAGTCACGGCATTTATTTCGGAAGCGATAAATACTTATTTCGCTGGCAACCGGGTGAACTTAAACCAGGAGGAGGGAAAATGGTTGCGGCCTCCGGGGTTTTGGATGGCACACTCCGGCTATGGCAGCCTCAAACATCCTTTCATAGAACGTTTGTGGTTCGGGATACGATTTATGTACAGCAACGCGAAACCGGTTTAATGAAGCTAATCGGCGATTCTCTAAAACTGGTACCCGGTAGCGAACAGTTTGCCAGCGCGAGAATTTTTATAATGCTTCCGTTTCCCAATCCCCGGGAAACGCGAGAGGATAAGGCCTCACAAGAAGTAGAGGCTAAACAAGGTGAGGGCAAAAAAATTCTAATCGGAACTCGCACACAAAGACTGTTCCACTATGATGGCAGGAAATTTGAGCGATTTATAACCGAAGCGGATGCGTTTTTACTTGAAAATCAATTGTACCATAGTGCCAGGTTGCAAGATGGTACCATTGCCCTGGCAACCTTACGTGGCGGCGTGGTTATTATCAATCAACAAGGCCAATTGCAGCAGGTAATCAATAAAACAACAGGCTTACGGGAGCAATCCGTGTATTTTCTCTATCCCGATCCCACTGATGGCGGAACCCTGTGGTTGGCGCTGTCTAATGGATTGGCGCGAGTAGAAACGCCGTCGCCGCTGTCGCTTTATACGGACGCGTCTGGCCTTGAAGGAGTTGTTCAAGCGGTTAGGAGGCACGAGGGCCGGCTTTATGTTGCTACCTTTTTAGGAGTTTATTATTTATCTGTACCGTCAACTACTAGTGCTTTACCAGCGTTTAAACCAATAAAAGATATTGCTGCCAAATCCTGGTCTCTGTTAACGGTGGGGCAAA
>CAXHHS010000439.1:0-6172 GCA_964015645.1 uncultured bacterium | reverse complement strand
GGCAGCGTCAGATGTGTATAAGAGACAGATTAATATGAAGTGTTACACAGGTGTCTAACTTTTGACACGCACATGTTTTGCCATATCAGTTTACTTTTATAATTTCTACTTATAGAATTTGAACGAGTAGGTGTGAATTAAACTTTAAGGATGACCATGCAAAAATATATTTTGGCATTAGATCAAGGCACTACCAGTTCCCGGGCTATCATTTTCGATCATAGCGGCAGCATCAAATCCTTTGCACAACAAGAATTCAAACAAATGTTCCCGAAACCGGGCTGGGTGGAACATGATCCGGAAGAAATTTGGTTGACCCAATCAAGTGTTGCCGAAGAAGCGATAGAACGGGCCGGAATAAAAAGCGATGCCATCGCAGCGATCGGCATTACCAACCAGCGCGAAACAACCGTTGTTTGGGACCGCGACACCGGGCAGCCAATCCATAATGCCATTGTGTGGCAAGACCGCCGGACCGCCGGTATTTGCGATCAATTAAAAGCGCAAGGATTGGCAGCAACATTCCGGGAGAAAACCGGGCTGGTCATCGATGCCTATTTCTCAGCAACAAAACTGAAGTGGATTTTAGATAACGTTGCCGATGCCCGCAAAAAAGCAGAAGACGGTAAATTAGCCTTTGGAACCATAGACTCCTGGTTGATTTGGAAACTTACTGGCGGCCAAAAACATATTACGGATGTTACCAACGCCAGCCGCACAATGTTGTTTAATATTCATGATCGTCAATGGGACGATGAATTACTCCGAATATTAGACATTCCGCAAAACATCTTACCGGATATCTGCGCTTCTAGCGAAATCTGCGGAGAAACGACCGTTGCTCCATTTGACGGCTCAATTCCCATTGCCGGAATAGCCGGAGACCAGCAGGCAGCGCTTTTTGGACAAATGTGTGTTGAACCTGGAATGATCAAAAACACCTATGGCACCGGTTGTTTTATGATGTTAAATACCGGTGAGAAGCCGGTTACATCGAAACATAACCTGCTAACGACCATTGCCTGGCAGGTTGAGGATCAAGTTCACTATGCCCTGGAAGGCAGTGTCTTTATTGCCGGTGCGGTTGTTCAATGGCTGCGTGATGGCCTGGGGATTATCAAAACATCAGCAGACATTGAGCCGCTTGCCAAAACGGTAAAAGATAATGGCGGCGTATATTTTGTCCCTGCATTTGCCGGCCTTGGCGCACCCTATTGGGATTCCTTTGCCCGGGGAACCATCATTGGACTTACCCGGGGAACAACCGCCGGCCATATTGCCCGCGCGGCCCTGGAGGCGATTGCCTTTCAAACCCTGGATGTAGTGACTGCTCTACAAGGTGATGCCGGATTGCAGATTAAAGAATTACGAGTAGACGGCGGCGCTTCCGGCAACAATACCCTGATGCAATTTCAGGCAGATATTCTAAACTGTAATATTATTCGGCCCAAGATGCTGGAGACCACTGCGTTGGGTGCGGCTTACCTTGCTGGGTTGGCTGTCGGTTTTTGGAAGGAAATTGCAGAAATTAATTTACAATGGGAAATTGATGAGACCTTCCGGCCAGGGATGCAACCGGAAAAAATCAACAAGCTTGCCACAAATTGGCTGGAAGCTGTAGAACGATCAAGAAAATGGATCAAAAACTAAACCGGAGAAGCTGCTATGACACAATTCATGGGGGAATTAATCGGCACAGCAATGTTGATTATTCTAGGAGACGGTGTGGTTGCAAATGTGGTGTTAAATCGTACAAAAGGACATAACAGCGGTTGGATTGTCATTACAATGGGATGGGGGCTGGCAGTCTTTGTAAGCGTTTTTACGGTTGCCGCCGTCAGCGGGGCGCACATAAACCCGGCAGTTACCATCGGTTTGGCATTCGCTGGAAAATTTGCCTGGTCATCGGTGCCGTTGTATATCGCAGCACAAATGATCGGCGCAGCAGTTGGAGCATTTTTGGTATGGGTATTTTACAAAAAGCATTTTGAAATAACCGATGATAAAGATTTAAAATTGGCTGTGTTTTGCACAGCACCGGAAATTCGCACTAACCTGAATAATTTTATATCAGAAGTCATTGGCACGTTTATCCTGGTATATGCCGTGTTGCATCTGGCGACACCGGAGGTCGGGTTAGGTGCGGTAAACGCTTTACCTGTCGGGCTTCTGGTAGTGGCAATTGGCCTTTCTCTTGGCGGAACCACCGGTTATGCGATTAATCCCGCCCGTGACCTTGCGCCGCGAATTATTCATGCGCTGGTACCGATTCCCAATAAAAGAGATGCGGATTGGGGATATGCCTGGATTCCGGTAGCAGGCCCGGTGGTAGGGGGTATATTAGCAGCGCTTTTGGCAATCAATGTAATGTAAAGGAACGCGGATGATCTTTTCTAAGATACGGCAATTCTACTCACCTGCTCCTTATGTCGAACGCTGCCCTGAAAATGAGATTAGCAGGCTTTATAAACATTTCCGTTGGAGCACCCTGGAAGCCACTTTTTTAGGGTACGCCACGTTTTACATCGTCCGTAATAACTTATCGGCAGTAGCGAAAGATATTGAGGGCGCGCTTCACTATGATCATAATATGATCGGAAGCATACTGGCCGTTACAGCTATCGCTTATGGGCTTGGCAAGTTTCTAATGGGCGCTGTTTCCGACCGCAGCGATACCCGAAAATTTATGGCAACAGGCATGCTCCTGACGGCACTTTGCAACTTCGCTTTTGGCAGCGCCTCTAGTTACACCGCTCATTTAATGCTCTGGACGTTGAACGGTTTTATACAAGGGATGGGATGGCCGCCCTGCGGACGGGCAATCGGGCATTGGTACAGCATCAGTGAGCGGGGATCCATCTTCGCTATCTGGAATGTCGCCCATAACATTGGTGGTGGAATTGCCGGGATTTTAGCGGCCTACTCAGTATTGCATTTTGGCTGGCAAGCCGCGTTTTATGTACCGGGAGCTATTGCAGCGGTTGGTGCTGTGTACCTGTTTTGGCGGCTTCGTGATACGCCGCAGTCTGTCGGCTTGCCGCCGATTGAAGAATATAAAAACGATTATCCGGAAGATGATGGAAACCATCAATCGCATGAGAAAGAACTCGGCACAAAGGAGTTAATTGTTGATAACGTTTTAAAAAACAAAGCGTTATGGGTTATTGCTTTTGCAAATTTCTTCGTATACATAGTGCGCTACAGTATGCTCGATTGGGGACCGACCTACCTCCGGGAGATGAAAGGCGCCAGCTTAACCGGCGGTGGATTGGCCATCCTGGTGATCGAGTTCGGTGGAATTCCATCAACGCTCCTGATGGGCTGGCTTTCCGATAAAATGGGTGGCCGGCGTGGTATGATCAGCCTTTTATGTATGATCCCGATCCTGTTTGCCTTTGCCGGTATCTATGCAAACCCCGCCGGAAATCTTTGGCTGGATATGACGTTTCTTGCCATCATCGGCTTTTTTGTCTACCCACCGGTTATGTTGTTGGGCGTTTTCGGGCTAGATCTCACATCTAAAAAAGCGGTTGGTACAGCGGCGGGATTTATAGGGCTTTTCGGGTATATCGGCAGAACGGTGCAAGCAAAGGGATTCGGATGGATCGTTCACCATTATGGAGATATTTATGGGCTGGAGACCGGTTGGAACCTGGTCATTTATGCCATCCTCGGTTGTACATTATGTGCCATTTTACTGCTGGGCTTTACCTGGAAGTTTAAGCCGAGAGCTTAGAGGCTGTTTGGAAATTCGCCACAAAGCCACGAAGTCTCGAGAATCACAAAGAAATATTAAAAATGCTTGGTGAAACTTGGCGGTTTGGTGACTTATTCCAAAGGAACCACTTTGTGGGTGGCATAAAATTAGATTTTTCAAACACGCTCTTAGAGAAAATTTGGGGAGAATTCACTAATTCCGTACGGTAGAAAAATGATACAAAAAATTTCAATTATGTTTAGCGCATTCTGCCTTTTGGCACTTGCTATTCCCGGAATCGCCGGCACCACCGGAAAAATTAAAGGAAAAGTTAGCGACAAAGAAACCGGTGAACCGGTTATTGGCGCTAATATAATTATTCAGGGTACTGTAACTGGCGCGTCTACGGATTTAGACGGAGTCTATTTTATCCTCAACGTTCCACCGGGGAAGCATATTTTAGAAGTCATTACAATTGGATATCGTAAAGTAGTTATCACCGGTGTGGAAGTATTTACTGATCGCACCACGACTCAAAATTTCGAATTATCATCAGAGGTTATTGCCGGAGATGAGGTCATCGTTACCGCCAGTCGCCCGATTGTTGAAAAAGACCGTACCAATACAACTGCTTACATAACCGGCGAGCAGATTGACGCCCTGCCGGTTCAGGAGGTAGAAGACATCATTCAGCTCCAAACCGGCATCACCAGGGATGCCGCTGGCAATTTTCACATGCGCGGCGGGCGAGCCGGGGAAATTGCTTACATGATTGATGGCATTCCGGTAACCGATCAATTTGACGGCGGAAGCTCTGTGGAAATTGAAAGCAGCTGGGTTCAGGAGCTGCAAGTCATGTCTGGCACATTCAACGCCGAATATGGCCAGGCGCAGTCCGGGGTAATCAATGTAGTAACCAAAAGCGGTCAACAGAAATTCTCCGGCAAAGTGACCACCTGGATGGGAGATTACCTGAGTTCCCGCGACAATGTATTTATGAACATCGGTGAAGTGGGCCTGGGAGAATCAAATCTTGAAATTAGTTTAGCCGGGCCGGTTAAATTATTGCCGAAAGCGTCTTTTATAATTACCGCCCGTGGTTATGACCGGCAAGGCTGGCTTTATGGCGAAAGAAGAACACGGCCGGAAGATACCACACCGATCCAGGCATTTTTTCAAAATGCCCAGCAAAATCCCACGGATGAAGAACGGTTGGCCGGCATTCGCATCCCGGATTCACTGCAAACCGGTGACGGCTCGCATGTTTCACTGAATCCCCGGCAAAAGTTCACCGGCTATGGAAATTTAACTTTTAAACCGATTGCGGCTTTGAACGTGGAATATTCTCTATTCGTGGAAGATCAAACCCGGAAATCCTACAGCGATGCCCGGCGCTATGCCCCGGATGGTGTTCCGGATATCACGCGAAAAGGGGTTAATCACATCCTTAATTTAACGCATACGCTTTCGCAAAGAACGTTTTATAAGATCGGATTATCGCTCACCACCAATGTCGAGGAATCTTTCCTATTTGAAGACCCGCTGGATCCCCGCTACCAGGGCCAGGAGTTAAATCTGAACGGTTTCGTTTTTGGCGGCACTAATGATACCCGTTCCAGAAGAGACCTTTCAACCATCCTCACTAAATTTGATATTACCAGCCAAATTGACAATATCAACCTGCTGAAGTTTGGCATCGAATTCCGCCGGCACAACCTGGATTACCGAAGTTTAACAACAATATCCCGCGGGCCGGTCTCTCAGTCGCCACAATTGGAAATCCCCGCTCAAAACACCGCCGGTAACAATGCCTATATCCAAAATCCTATCGAACTTTCCACCTATTTACAAGATAAAGTAGAACTGAACGAGATCATTTTGAATGCCGGAATACGATTCGATTATTGGCATGCGCTGGCCGATGTTTTAACTGATCCGGAAGCGGTCACCAACGAGGGAGACGGTATTCGCATCAGTTCGCCCCGCGTGCAAAGCGATCCGCAATTTCAGTTTAGCCCGCGAGTAGGCATGGCATTTCCAATTTCGACCAGGGGCGTGCTTCATGTGTCATACGGCCATTTTTTCCAGATTCCGCGATTCTCCTATATCTTTACTAATTCCGAATTCGAGATCGAATTGGGCGATCTGGAATCGATTGTTGGCAATGCCAATCTAAAACCGGAAAAAAATATTGCCTACGAAGTCGGGTTTCAACAGGAAGTGGCTCCGAACTGGGGAATACAAGCGACTGTTTATTATAAGGATATCAAAAACCTGCTCGGCCAGCAAATTGTCAATACTCGCGATAAAAAAGTTTATGCGCAATATATAAACCGCGACTACGGCAATGTTAAGGGTATTGTGCTCTCCCTGGAAAAATTATATTCCGATATGTTCGCCGGCACCATCGATTATACCTACCAGGTTGCCCGCGGAAATGCTTCCGATCCCAATTCCGTATTTACCGATTTTCAA
>CAXHHS010000438.1:0-6177 GCA_964015645.1 uncultured bacterium | reverse complement strand
ATATAATCAAAAATCAAAGAAAAATCAACCAAAATCGATGAAAAATTAAGAATTTCCACGAAAATTCAACCAAATCCAATAAAAATCACCGAAAAATAAACAATTCGCACTGCCCCCCAAAAGCTACTCCAACTGTTGATTTCCCATTTTGCCTGCCCTTTGCCACTTTTATCGATTGATGAATCTGGCGCAGCCTGGCGGGGACTTCTGTAAAGTATTCCGGCAAAAAACCTTTCTCGACCATCGTCTTGATAATCTCTCCCGAATTCTTTTTTTCTCCCAAAGTTACTGCGCCTTCGATGATCGATTCCCCGGCACGTTTTAAAGAATTGTAACCAGTACAGCGGCAAAGATGCCCGCTAAGGGCGTATTTGACATCACTAGCGGTCATTGCCGCGCCTTTCTCCATCAACCACCCGGTAAGAGAAACAACAATGCCGGGGGTGCAAAAACCACATTGTGTACCGCCTTCGGTTACGATGGCATCCTGCACTAAAGAGAGATGTTCCATATTTAATCCCTCTACCGTAACTAATTGTTTTCCCTGGAGTTCACCTAACGGAACAAGGCAGGATGTCACCGGTTTATACGAGACAGAATGGCCATTAAGCTCGCCGATTAAAACGCCGCAAGCGCCGCAATCACCTTCTTTACATCCTTCTTTAGTACCCATCAATTTTTCCCGGCGGCGAAGAAAATCCAGCACCAACAAACCCGGCGGCTCGGAAGTGGTTATTTTTTGATCATTTAATAAAAAATGTATTGGTGTGGCCAAATTAAATCCTTTCGGCAAAAGATTACTGTTTGCTTAAACAAATTAAGTGGATGGAATAAGAAATGCAATTAGTTTGTTCGCAGCTCAGCCACGTTTGTAGTTCAGCCTTTAGGCTATTCATCTTTCACGCTGAAGCGCGAACTACGAACCTACAAACCGGGAACCTGAACGCCGCTGCCGTTATTGGGTTGCCAGAGAAAATCGTGGTCGTCCTGGTTAATGACGCCATCGAGGTTGAAATCGGCATATTTACCGTATTCCCAGGGGGTACCGTTTTGCACGCGCCAGGCGAAATTTTTGTCAAGGGCATCCACACCGCCATCTGTGTTGCCATCTCCGGCGATCATGCCAAAAATGCCGCTGCCTAAATCGAGGGTAGCGTTAAATCCGAAGGCTTGTGCCGGGCTGGTGGTAAAATCGTACAAAGTGCTGTTTTGGCTGAGCGGCTGCGCAGTAGCGGTCATTACGCCCAAATGATTGCGGTGAAAAACGGCGATATAGTAATTATCCGCAGCGACATCTACATTTACCGGGCTGCTGCCATCGAGATCGACAATCATGCCATCACTTTTAATAAAACAGGCTCGTGCGGCAACTTTACTGCTGGCGTCCGGTTGCGTGCGGAGTTCTAATAAAACCCAATCCACTACACCGGCGGGAATTTGACCGACGCTTTCGGTGCCAGAATAATTCCAGGGCGCAACATTAAACGGTTGGTTTAACGGCAGCAGGGAATTGTCAGCGAGTGTGGTGTTCATAATTCCGCCATTATAAGGCCCCTGGAGAAATAGTCTCAGGTTGGCAACCGTAATCGCATCCTCGCCTTTAATGATGGTAAAATAATCCTGCTGCGTGCCGCTATCATCGAGAAAGATGAGGTCAAGCTGGTTGCCGTCTACATCCATCGCCAGCGAGCCTAACTGGTTTAACGAGATGAACATTGCCGGGTGATCCAGGCTGCCGCCACTGATTTTCCCGGAACTGCCAGCGGTGATGTAAACGGTTCCTTCGTGCGGGGCCGGGCCGAGGGTTGGTTTGCTATAGGCGCTGTCGCCATCCGCGCGGCCATCGCCACCATCGATAATCATTTCATTCGTTAACGTTCCGGAAACATCGTAGTGGCCGTCTAACAAAAAAGAACGCTCGTAGGAATGGCTGTGGCCGGCGAGCACCAAATCAACGCCTCCCGCCTCCAAAATTGGCAGGGCGTTTTCGCGCATTTGGATCAGGCGGCTTTCGGCGTCGGAATCATGGCTGCCTTTTGTATAAGGCGGGTGATGCCAAAAGGCGACGGTCCAATCGAGGGTATTATTATCCAAATCGTCTTGCAGCCAATTTAGCATGGGGCCGTTGGTAGAACGGTCGATGTCGTGTGAATTAAGGCAGATAAAATGGATATTGGCGAAATCCCAGGAGTAATAGGCTTCCGTGCCGCTGGCAATTCCGCCGCTCTCCGCATTGCGAGGCAGGGTAAAAATATCATAAAAAACCCCGCTTTCGGTGTTGGAGTCTGCACTGCGTCCATCGTGATTTCCGAATGCCGGCCAGAGCACTGATGTTCGCAAAACGGTTGGATACATTTCAAATACAGCGGCCTCGTATTCGATATCGGTGCCATCGTCGTAAGCGTTATCGCCTAACATCACCCATAAATCCGTGTGAGTGGTATCGGTGAAGTTGAGATAAGCGTCGCGCACATTGGCAGCATCGCTGTTGGCGGTTCCTGAGTCGCCCAAAATCCAGATGCGGCTTTTTTTGCGCGTTCCGGTTACCGGGGCGGTTATGAAAAAGTAATCTGCGCCGCTCAGCAATTCTCCTCCGCTGCTGCCGACGGAATAAAAATATTTCGTATTTGGCGAAAGGCTGCTTAAAGCAATTTCATGTTCAATCGTAACAGTGGCATCGCTTTCGATTTGATCCAGGTTACCGGGATCGGTTCCGTAGGTGACGCGGCTATTGGTAAGATTATTGGTTCGCCAGCGGATCACGACTTCCGTATCCGATCCTCGCTGCAAATAAGGGCCGCGTGTTACACAAGTATCAGCTTGTGGAAATGCATAGACCAATTCCATATCCATAACAACATCACTACTCGATGTACTGATTTGATGCACTTCTATCGCAAACAGGTTTGTCCCCTGCATTAGCTCCGCAATATGATTGGTAAGATTAATTTCTTCATAAGCGCCGCCTTCGTGATTACCGGATGCGAGCGTGTTATAGTTGATATTCCCACCGGGCAAATTCTGGCGGGCTACCTCCTGACCGTTAAGATATGCGACGAAACTATCATCATAATTGGCAAATAATTTTAGCGAGCCAATGGCGGAGGGAGCATCATTCAATGTAAATTCACGGCGAAAATAATAGGTTGGATTGCCAGAGGAAAGTGTCGTCGTGATGTAACTTTCCCCAAAGCCCAGAATGGCATCGCCGGATGGCCAGTTGCCGTCATCAAACCCGTTATTTCTCCAGGATGCGCCTAAATCCGTGCCGCTATCCTCATATTTCCAATTTGAGAGGCGAGCCAATACCGTTACCGGGGGCGTGCCAACCCCGTATCGCAATTCCATATCCATCACTAAATCCGAGCTGGATAAATTTCGTTGATGCACTTCTACCGCCACCAAATTATTTCCGGCTACTAATTTATCAATATGGGCGGATAAATCGATTTGCTCGTATCCGCCGCCTTCGTGCAAAGAACTGGCTAAGGTATTATAGGTTATCGTTCCCCCGGGCATACTGGGGCGTGCGGCTTCCTGGCCGTTTATATAGATAACAAACCCATCATCATAATTGGCTAACAATAACAGTTGGCCAATGGTAGCCGGATTATCAGCCAGGGTAAATTCTTTGCGGAAATAATAGGTGGGATTTCCCGAAGGCAGCGTGGTTGTAATGTATGATTCGCCGAAGCCGAGAATTGCATCCCCGGAAGACCAACCGTTATCGTTAAAGCCGGTTTCTCTCCAGGATGTCCCCAAATCCGTGCCGCTGGCCTCGTATTTCCAATTGGACTCTCGTGGTAAAGGAACCTCTAACAATTCTTCATTGGCAAAACTAAATATGGAAGCGCTTATAGTAAAGAGCGCCAAAAATAAACGAGTGGCTGGATGGACATTCATCTCATCTCCCCGGTAACAAACCGTTATGAATTTACAGTGAAGAATAACAAAGATGCTTGGCGGCAGATATTCTCGATAAGGTCGAGCAGTAAATGAGGAGGCGAGATAATATTATTTTCTTTTTCTGTGATACCGTGTGAACAAAGTGTAAAAAATAAATCGGAAAGCTATTTATCTCATTCCCCCAAAAATCGAAATCTATTTTGAAATCGATGTTTAAATTATAACGATATTCTCAGGTATTTCAAAACGAATTTTCGCTGAAATTAGAACTAAATTGAATCCGGCATGTCTTGCGTGCTTAGTGGAAAAGGCGTATATTTTGCAATGTTTAACTATAGAACAACTAATTCTACAACAATTCAAAATCAGGAGGAATACATTTATGCAGCAAAAACCCCCGTTTGATTTAAATGACTTTCGCCCGCCGCGAATCCCGAAAGGATGGATTCGTTTGGGGATTCCCATTTTTGTGGTCCTGCTTTTCCTGGGAACAACCGTTTATACCATTGATACGGAAGAGGTGGGCGTCGTGCTCCGGTTTGGCGAATATGTTAGAACGGAAGACCCCGGTTTAAACTTTCGCCTGCCGTTTGGTATTGAAACTTACGAGCGAGTGGCTGTACAACGCCAGGCAAAAGAAGAATTCGGATTCCGTACAGTACGCTCAGAAGTTCGAACGCAATTTTCGCGCGCTGGCCTCCTGGAAGAATCGCTGATGCTAACCGGTGATCTTAACGCTGCGGAGGTTAAATGGATTGCGCAATACCGGATCAAAGACCCCTTCCAATTCTTATTTCGAGTCAGAAATCCGGAAGATACCTTCCGCGATCTGAATGAAGCGATTATGCGGGAAGTCATCGGCGATCGCACGATTAATGAAGTCATCACTATTGGCCGTAAAGAAATTGAAGACGCCGTGAAAGTAAAACTCCAGGATGCCTGTGACCAGTACGAATTGGGTATTAATGTTGATCAGCTTGTGCTGCAAGATGTTGATCCCCCGAAAGAAGTACGCCAGGCGTTTAACGAGGTAAACCAGGCACAGCAGGAAAAAGAAAAATTGATTAACCAGGCGCAGGCGGAATATAATAAGATTATCCCCAAAGCGCGCGGCGACTCGGCAAGGGTTATCGAAGAAGCGAATGGTTACGCCGTAGAACGGGTTAATAATGCCAAAGGGGATGTCGCCAGGTTTAACGCCCTTTTCCGGGAATATCAAAAGGCGAAAGACGTTACTCGCGAGCGAATTTACCTGGAAACCTTAAATAAGGTGCTTCCAAAAGTCGGTAGAAAATTGATTACCGATGATGAAGCATCCGGTATTTTGCCATTGTTTAACTTACAGCAAGGAGGGCAAAACAAATGAGGAACCCCAAAACAATTATATTGGCAGTGATTGGCGTTATCGTTTTGCTCGTCGTTTTTAATGCCGCTTATACGGTTAATGAAACACAGCAAGTTATTATCACCCAATTCGGTAAACCGATTGGCGACCCGGTAGTAAATCCCGGCATTCATTTTTTGCTCCCTTTTGTACAAAAACCGAATTTTTTTGAAAAAAGATTTATGGAATGGGACGGCAAACCCAATGAGATACCGACAAAAGATAAACGCTTTGTTCGGGTAGATACGTATGGCCGCTGGCGCATTAACGATCCGCTGCTGTTTTTCCAGCGAGTGCGGGATGAACGCGGGGCGCAAACCCGCCTGGATGATATTCTGAACGGCGAAACGCGAAACGCCATTGCCCAGCATGAGGTCGTGGAAATTATCCGCTCCACCAACCGCGAAGCGCAGCAAACCGAAGGGATATTAGGCGAAGAGGAAACCGGCGTTTTACTAAAAATTAAAGAAGGCCGTACGGAAATTACCAATTCGATTTTGAAAGCGGCGGCGCCGCGCGCGGCGGAAATCGGCGTTGAATTACTGGATTTGCGCTTTAAACGCATCAACTATCACGATCAAGATCAAAAGAAAATTTTTGAACGCATGATTACCGAGCGTAAGCGGATTGCCGACAAATTTCGCTCCGAAGGCCAGGGCGATGCTTCTCGCATTATCGGTGATAAAGAACGCGATTTAAAGCAAATTCAATCCGGCGCATATAAAACGGCTGAAGAGATTAAGGGGAAATCCGACGCAGAAGCGACGGCGATTTACGCCTCTGCCTACGACCGCAACGCCGAAACCCGCGATTTCTACAGCTTTTTGAAAACGATGGAAACTGTCTCTTATACACATCTGACGCTGCCGACGAGCTTCTTGGTGTAG
>CAXHHS010000437.1:0-6178 GCA_964015645.1 uncultured bacterium | reverse complement strand
AGATGCAATGGAGTCTCGTGGGCTCGGAGATGTGTATAAGAGACAGGAGTTTAAGCGAACGCCTAAATTTCAACTGGAAGGCAAAAAAGGCACCTGGCGGCGCAAATTGTACAAACCGAAACGCGATTATCAGCACGTTCTGGAAATCCTGGTTGCCAGCTATTTTAGCTATGGGCTGCTTTATTTTGCTTCCCAGGAAATCTACTATTCGATGCCATTTTTCATGCTATTTGTTTTTGGTTTTGCGTATATCGGTTTGTCCTCCTTTATCGGGCAGCGGCAGTAAGGTATGCTCGTTAAGTTTAGTATAAATAATAGATTATGAACCCTATACTAAAGAAACTGGAAACTGGAAATTGGAAACTTGGGTTCACGATTTCCGATTTCCAGTTTCCAGTTTCCAGTTTCAGTCAATTCCTAACCAATTGTTTTCCCATCCTTGCCAAACTCAAAGAATTCGCCAGTTTTGTTTTTCAGAATTCTTCTTCCAATACCCAATCCGCTGTTGATTTTCCGAGATCGAATATAAATAAAATCCCGTTCCGCTGGATTATCGCCGGAGTTTTACTGATCGTTTTATTCTCCATACTGTATTTTCTGTCGAATGATTTTGCGAAAGCTGTTCCATTGCAAAACAGGCCAATTTTATCGATGACGGCAGTTCTGCTGTTAGCCGGTTTAGCGTTTATGTTTATCAGCGAGCTTGTTCGGCATTCGCAAACCAGCCGTAAACTCATGATTTGGATACTGGCAACCGGCGCAATTATGCGAGGGTTTATGATGGTTTCCACGGTTATTCTAGAAGTTGATTACCACCGCTATCTTTGGGATGGTGCTGTTACTGCGAATGGGTTTAACCCCTACCAATTTTCTCCGGATGAAATAGTTGCTGCCGTAAAATCTCCGGCTGATTTTCCAAATGGAAACAAAATCCCCTCGGAATTAATTGCCCTGGCAAAAGAACCCGGCGCAACAATTTTCGACATAAATCATTCATACCTGCGCACTATTTACCCGCCAATTACCCAGGCGGCTTACGCCCTGGCATATTTCATCAACCCCTGGGGTTTGTATGCCTGGCGATTCGTATTGCTAATTGTTGACCTTTTAACATTGGTTTTACTCTTTTCCATATTACGATATTTAAACCTGTCGCCGCTTTGGATCAGTATTTACTGGCTAAACCCGCTCCTAATAAAAGAGAGTTTTAACTCCGGCCACATGGATTTGCTGATATTTCCCTTTCTGCTGGCTGCGTTCATTTTTTTATTCCGGCAAAAACCGTATTGGGCAGCTACGTTTTTAGCATTGGCAATCGGGGTAAAAATTTGGCCGCTAATTTTATTGCCGGTTTTCCTCCGCCAATTAATCCCTGATTATAAAAAAATATTAGGTGTGCTCACTTTATTGGGCAGCATTTGTTTCGTATTGTTTTTACCCATCGTTATAACCGGCGTGGATGAAAGTTCCGGTTTTAACGCCTACGGAAACCGCTGGCAGCTGAATGATGCGGCTTTTAAAATATTCCTCGGCATTTCGTACGTGTTCCTGAAAATTACCGGACAACCAACCTGGGAAGCGTATGCGTTGGCGCGGAAAATTGTGCTGCTCGTTTCTGCCGGCTGGATCATTTATATCACTTTACAAAAAACAGATGAACCTCGAAGAATAGTAGACCAGTGTCTAATAATCATCGCCGCCATCTATTTGATTAGCCCCACTCAATTCCCCTGGTATGTTGTTTGGTTGATTCCGTTTTTAGCACTGAACCCGCGCCGGCCATTGCTGTTGCTAACAGCAATGTTGCCAATTTACTACTTTCGTTATTATTTTGAGGCAATTGGCAGGGTTGAACTATTTGATTATTTCATCGTATGGTTGGAATTCGGCCCGGTGTGGTTCTACATTTTCTACGAATGGCGCAACAATCGCAGGCTAAACGGCCCCGCAACGTTTTTAATATCTAAACCGAGTTTAATTCTTAAAAGGTTAAAGGAAAAAGGATAAAGTGGCAAATAGCAAATTACGATAAAGACTTGAATCATCAATCCTTTATCTTTTATCCTTTTTCCTTTGACAACGGAGTGGCAGAATGAAAAATAATAACAGGATTTTAGTTATTATTCCGGCATTAAATGAAGAAGAATCCATCGGAAAAGTGATTTCGGATATTCCGCAGTGGGTAGATGAGGTAATTGTCGTAGACAATGGTTCTACTGATAAAACCGTAGAAATTGCGCGATCAAAGGGCGCAAGAGTGGTTTTTGAGCCGGAGCGTGGTTATGGCATCGCTTGTTTAACCGGCATTGCATCAGCCAAAGAAACCGACATCATCGTATTTCTCGATGGCGACTACAGCGATTATCCCGGGGAAATGCCCCTGTTAGTTGATCCAATTATTGAAAATCAAGCGGACATGGTTATCGGCTCCCGCGTGACGGGTAATGCAGAAAAAGGCGCTTTAACGCCGCAGGCAATTTTCGGCAACTGGTTATCCTGCAAATTGATGCGTTTATTTTGGGGCGTCAAATACACCGACCTTGGCCCCTTCCGCGCCATTCGCTTTAAAACATTGCAATCCCTCGGCATGCGCGACCGCAATTACGGCTGGACAGTAGAGATGCAAATTAAAGCAGCCCAGCAGGGAGTGCGGGAGTTGGAAGTGCCGGTCAGCTATCGCAAACGGATCGGGAAATCGAAGATTTCCGGAACGTTGCGCGGGGTGGTTGGCGCAGGCACAAAAATTCTTTCCACAATCTTTTTATCCGCTATCGATTGGCATTTTCGCAGTAAGCGGACAAATCAACAGAACTTGCGCCAGGCTCAAAAAGTTTAGGAAATCTTCCGGGTATAGTGCAAATCTGCCACAATGGCCTTTGTTACAGATACCTTAAGCTTGTAGAAAACCAGGACAATGTAAAAGCTTTTTTGAGAAGCAATGCAGCCCTGATTTTTTATTCTTCTCTCCAATACGTATATTCACCATTATGGTAAAGAAAATTCTGCCCTCGTTAGAAGAGTGGATGAAAAAACACTTTAAACGGTTCCAAAGACCGTTAACGGGATTAGCAATTCTTGTTGCTCTTTTGACCACGCTGTTTCTGATTTGGCAAATCCCCGAATTCATTATCAAAGAATTGCCCAGTGAATCCAAAGGATTATTAGAGGCTAAAAATGAGTTGCGGAAAACACTAATTCAAATCATTGGTGGAATTATCATCCTCTACGGACTGTATCTTACTTACCGTAGAACTAAAATCCTCGAAGAAGGTCACATCACCGAGCGGTTTACCAAAGCGGTGGAGCAACTTGGCAGCGAAAAATTAGAAATTAGATTAGGCGGTATTTACGCGCTTGAGCGAATCGCTAAAGACTCGGAAAAAGATCATTGGACGGTCATGGAAGTGTTGTCTGCATTTGTTCGGGAAAACTCTATGGTAATAGAAAAACCAGACCAGGAGCAGCAAAACAATAAAGAAATTGAAAACTCTGTTGAAAAAGATAATCTCTCACACGAACAAGATAAAACAAAAAAAAATCTTGAGACAAAGATCAATACAGATATACAGGCAATTCTGACAGTAATCGGGCGGCGAAAATGGATAGAGAACGAACCAGAATATATTAATTTATCATTTACTAATCTACAGAATGCTAACCTCTGGAAAGCAAATCTACAAAATGCTAATTTCCAAGGAGCAAACCTACAAGAAGCCCAACTCTATGAAGCAAATCTACAGAATACCTACTTACACAAAGCAAATCTACAAAATGCTATACTCCAAAGAGCAAATCTACGAGAAGCCTTCCTCGAAGAAGCAAATCTAGAAAACGCCATTCTCCAAAGAGCAAACCTACAAGAAGCCCAACTCTATGAAGCAAATTTACAAAAAGCCTTTCTTATAGGAGCAAATATACAAGAAGCCTTCCTCCAAGCAGCAAATCTACAGGAAGCTGACCTCCAAAGAGCAAATCTACAGGAAACCGACCTCGAGGAAGCAAAGGCTTTAACCCTTGAACAACTCTCAAAAGTCAAAACGCTTTACAAAGCAAGCTTAAATTCAAATCTTTTAGAACAGGTCAAAAATAAATACCCGCACTTACTGGAAAAACCATGATTGAAGAATATATTCGGAATTTACTTCGCCTTTACTGGTTCGCCTGTCACGTCCTTTAACTCCGCAGCGCGACCCTCAAAAATATCCTGTAGCGTTTGTAAATTTTATTTCTTATGTGAACTCTATCAGGACGATACCCTTTTTGCTTAGCGTACATTATACACACGAATCTTAGTAATACCCTTACCCAAAACCTTGCTTCTTTACCTCTTTCACATCGGATCCGCTATCGCATTTTTTGACGATGCTCGAAGCAATTTTGCTTGTGGCCATTCGCGGTTTCGCCGGAAAAGTAACGAATTGCTGGCCAGGCGTTGACCACTTTGTTACGATTGTGGAATGGTGAGTAACAAAACCCCATCCGGCCGGGAGCCGCGCCGCCCGGGTGCGCGATTGTTATGTTGCCGATGAGCTTAATTTTTAGTGCAGGTTCAGCTGTAATTACTAATACACATCGTAAGGATATTTTAAATGAAAAATGTGACCTGACTCCCTTTCACATCTCGATAAATGCTTAGTAATGTGAGCAAAAATAATATTCAGCGCAAAAGTATTTGTTATTCAAAACATATTGGGATGATTCGTAATGCTTATAGACAAAGAAACTATTTATTCTATTAAAGAATTTCTACGTATCAAGTCTCTTAGGGAATCTTTACAAAAAGAGCGAGATATAAACCAGGCAAGGCTCCATCATAAAGAAAAATTTATATGGACAGTGGTTGCATTTTATATAGGGGGATTAGGAGCACTCTTTGCATTCCTGATCAAGGGACCCGAATTACTCTCAGGCGATAACTACAAAGATATAGTTGAGAAACTTAAATTACTCTTGAGCTGTAACTGCGAAAATACAGTTGGAGAGTTCTATTTTATAGTTCTAAGTATCTTGCCGTTTGCTATATTTTTAATTATGTTCGTTTTAGTAAGAACTCAATTTCAGTCGATATATTATACTCACGCGAAAATAATTGCCTGCCAAGAATTTATGTATGATCTCTTTAAAAAAAGACCGGATGGCCTTAAGGATGATGATTTCGACTATGATGAAGAACTTGAGCCATTTTTTCTTCGAGAAAAAATTAATACCCTCCTTGACAAGCGTCAAATAGGCCCTAAGAATCCTTTGAAAACACCCTATCATATGTATCTTATTTTTAAAGAATGGGTTACAAAACCTAAAGATAAAGACAGAAAGCTAAATGGTTATAACAAGCAAGAGAGCGTAATATATTGCTTGTTCTTTTTCGCCAACCTTCCCTTTTTACCATGTATTTTTTGTATATGTGCTATTTACATAGAATATATTATAAGCTTCATTGGCGTAGTTTTGGCGATAGTAATATATATTCTACTTCCTTTAAACCTTTCAAATAAGAACACTCCATAACTCCATAGAAATCTATTAGGTCAGTGAGATTAATTTAAAATGGAAGCCGGGGCATTTTAGCTAATAAATTTACTTCCATTTCTTTCGACAATTTTTAGCGGAAATCCAGCCATTTTCTACCATTATTAATAATGTTCACTTGTATTTCTTATACGAACCCATTAAGCTGATACCCTTAACGCTTACCGTACATTTACACAGGAATGTTGGTGATTCCCCATCCGCCAAACTTGACCCATTTCCCAAATCGTACAATACCTTACAGATTTTAATTCCACTATTCATTTAATTAAAACGTTTGTTTAAATTATTAGGAAGTTCTATAACGCGTACCGAATCGGATGGAAACATATTTAACCAAAGCATCGCCAAAACAACCAACCCCCAAAAGGGCGCTGATTTTATTTACCAGCCATCCCACCAAAGAAGCGTTTCGCAAGCAGATCGGTCAAAACATTGACCAATACCAGGATATTTACCAGGCGTTTTTACACCATACCTTTCAAACCATTACAACGGCGCAAGAGACTGTAAATTTTGATGTTATCATCGCTTCCGATGCCGCTGATGAAGCCAATATCGCCAGGGCCTACAACGCTTTTCCGGATGCCGCTCCCTATCAATTTATCGCGCACTCCGCAAACTCATTCGGTGAAAAATTTAATGATGC
>CAXHHS010000436.1:0-6203 GCA_964015645.1 uncultured bacterium | reverse complement strand
ACCAAGAAGCTCGTCGGCAGCGTCAGATGTGTATAAGAGACAGTTCCTGGCGGCAATCGGCGCCATGCTGACGTGATCTTCCTGGTTCTCGCAGGATGGAATCGAATCGATACTGGCAGGATGTGCTAACGATTTATTTTCCGAAACGAGCGAAGCGGCGGTGTATTGGGCGATCATAAGGCCGTTTTCCAACCCGGGATTGGAGATTAAAAACGAGGGTAATCCGCCATTTAGATTTTTATCGGATAAGCGAAAAATTCGCCGCTCGGAGATATTGCCTATTTCACATAAAATGATCGCCAGAAAATCGGCGGCAAACGCAATTGGCTGGGCATGGAAATTACCCCCGGACAACGCTTTATTTGCTGCTTTCGATTCCGGAACGATAATCGGGTTATCGTTGGTTGAATTCATTTCTACATCAATAATATTTTTGATAAAGCGCAGCGTATCGCGCACGCCAGACATTACCTGCGGATGGCAGCGAATGCTATAGGCATCCTGAACTTTATCATAATCGCGATCCAATAATCCACTTCCCTTAGTCAAGCGGCGAATATTCTCGGCAGTCGCCATTTGGCCGGGGTGGGGACGCAAATCGTGAATCTCGCTCCGAAAGGCGGAGGACATCCCCTGTATTGCCTCCAGGGACATTGCCATGACAACATCCGCTAATTTGACCAATTGAACCGCATCATGGTAAGCCAATGCCAGCAGCGCTGTGGAAATTTGCGTGCCGTTGTTGAGAGCAAGTCCTTCCTTTGCCTCCAGCGCAACGCGGGAAATACGGGCTTTTTTCATTGCTTCTTCCCCATTGGTTAGCTGCCAGGTGCCATTATGTTTATTGTAAATGTATGCTCTGCCACTGTGCTCAGGGTTATTATTTTCATCCCCGTCGCTAAGCACCAGCGCAAGGTGCGAAAGCGGCGCTAGATCCCCGCTGGCTCCCAGGGAACCTTGCTCTGGAATCCAGGGAATAACGTTTTTTTCCAGCATTTCAAGCAGCGTTTCCACCACCGCTACCCGGATACCGGAGTATCCTTTCGCCAAAGTATTCGCCCGTAATAGCATAACGGCGCGAACGACTTCCACCGGCAGCGGTTTGCCGGTTCCGGCGGCATGGCTCATAATCAAATTTCGCTGCAATTCCCGAAGTTTTTCATTAGAGATGGAAACAATCGCTTTCGAACCAAACCCAGTATTGATACCATAAACTACTGGTCGCCCGTTTTTTTGTACCTTTTCTACCCAGGCACGGCTTTTTTCCATTTTGGATTTAGCAGCGGGGTTAATGCCAACAGCGATACCCGGTTTACGAGAAATTTTAACGAGGTCATCGATAGTAAGATCAGCGCCATCCAGTAATAATTGGTTTTTTTTCGCAGATTTCGTCTCTTTCACAATATCTCCGGTTCAGAATTAATTTGGAAATATAACATAAGGAATATTGGGGTGCAAATGTAATGGTGAGTAATAATTGTAGGCAGTATGCAGATAGGCAATAGGCAAAATATCTATTGCCAATTTCGGAACCATCTAATTTTCTTACTGAAATTGATTATGGCTTTACTTCTAAAATTGCGGTTTTTTCCCGGCCAAAGTAGGTTGTGTAAGCAGTGTCGGCTTTAACCTCTCCCGGTTGCAAATCATTGATGAACATGAAATCTGAGGTGAGGATTTTATTATTTGCATCGTAAGTCGTAAATTCAACTTTTAGAGCAGGTTCGATTTTGCCAGTATTGTTTTGGACGGTGGCAGTAAATACAACTGCGCCCTCTCCGCCATCAAATTCAGGATCTGGTGCCCAGGTCCAATCCAACACTTCGAAATCCGGCAAGGGATAGCTTCTCAGAACTTTTTCGTAAACATATCCTCTTTTTAGGTCATATTCATCAAGCACAATAGCCCAACTTCCTTCAATGCTGTCGAGCTTTACCGTATCACCCCGGCTGATTTTGGATACAATGTCAAACTCCGTACTGCGCCCGGCGCGAATATTAATGATTGAATGGGCATAACGGTAATTTTCTGGAGACTCTTCTACAATTTCCTCCTGGACTTTCTCAGGAACTTTATTCAAATCTACGGATCCCCAGAGCAAACTTGCCAGGTATCCCAATGTCAATGCCAGGCCAATGGCGACAATGGGGATGAAATAAATTATTTTAGTTTTTTTTCGCTTTTGCTGAACGCGAGTTCCACAATGGTCGCAAATTCTGGCGCCGGGTCTTAACGGCACCTGGCATTCATTACAAACTGCCATACAATCTCCCTTTTTTTGCATTTTAAGGGGGTGGGAAAAAATAGTGTACCAGTACATGAAAAAGAAGTAATGCTGTATAGAATACTTAACTTCAATATGGGTACTTTAAGTTTTTCCAACTCCCTAAATCGAAATCACCGCATAATAAATCCGTGAATTTGCTGCGGTTTGATTGAGCTTACAAAATTTCGGAATTAAATTTTCGCGACACCCGCTACATCGATGACTTTTACCAGTGGCAAGATCAGCAACACTTCCAGCCAGCCTTTGAGCGTTTGTTGGGGGATTTGCGGAAGTAAGCAACCGTTGTTTATTGTATAAACTTTGTTTATATTTCTCTCAAAATAAGAAAGGGATGAAATGGAAACAAAAGTAAAAAAATGGGGCAATAGCCTGGGAATCATTATTCCAAATGCTTTCGCCAAAGAGACCGCTATCGAAGCCGGTTCGCTATTGGAGCTTTCTGTGGTAGATGGTAAGCTCATCATCATTCCCCGCTCAAGACCGAAATACACACTGGATGAGTTGCTGGATAAAATTGAAAAAGAGAATATTCCGGAGCAGGTGGATTTTGGTAAGCCGGCCGGTAAGGAAATATGGTAGTGTATACACCAAGTCGCGGGGATATTGTTTGGCTGGAATTCGATCCGCAAAGCGGGCATGAGCAAACTGGCCGCAGACCGGTGCTGGTTTTATCTCTGTTACGATACAATTCCTTGACCAACTACGCACTTTTTTGCCCCATTACCAGTAACGTAAAAGGATATGCATTTGAGGTTATTCTGCCGGAAGACCTGAAAATCTCCGGTGCCGTTCTCTGTGATCAGGTCAAAAGCCTGGATTGGAAAGCCCGGTATGCAAAATTTATTTGTAAGGTTCCAGATGATATTACAAGGGATGTTCTGGAAAAGTTGAACACTTTATTATCCCCCTAATTCAAGTTGTGGTTTGACCCAGTCCAATAAAAAAGGCGCTTCAAAAAAGCGCCTAAATTGTTGTTTTTACTTGTCGGGGCGAGAGGATTTGAACCTCCGACCTCATGGTCCCGAACCATGCGCGCTGCCAGGCTGCGCTACGCCCCGTTCTCAAAAGCGGGGAGAATATATAAACATTTGCCCTCCATATCAACCTGAAATTCTCAATTATTTGATTTTATTTTAAATTTGCCGATGATGATCGGAAACATTTGATTGCGATAGAAGCGTATAACGCTTAATTTACAGTTTGCTCTTTTATAACCGCATTATAATAATGGTGGAATGACTTGCACCGGCCTTTTACCACCATATTTTCTGAATTTTTCAATTTAATAGATAAAGCAAAAAGCCTATGGAACGACAACAAACTCGAATATTCCTCTCTTACGCTCGCAAAGATGTAGCGGAAGCAAACAATTTGTACAGCATTTTGAAACGGTATGGTTATTCTCCCTGGCAGGATCACAAAGACCTTACCGGCGGTAGGGACTGGCTGGAAGAGATTAGTGAAGTTGTTAACAGTTGTGTCTTTTTTCTGGCCTGCCTTTCCCAAAATGCGATTGATAAACAGACCGGGGGACTGGTGCAAGAGATTGGCGAAGTGCTGGATATTGTTAAACGTCAGCGCAAAGGCAGTATCTTCATCCTCCCTGCCCGCCTTGAGTCTGTTGAATTGCCAAAAGAATTCAAAGAATATCACGGAATAGATATCCATCAGCCCGGGGGGTTGGAAGAACTTATCAAAGCCCTGCGCTATGTTCTGGATCAATTTGGCATTAAAGCGCCACTGCAGCTGAGATCGCAGTCAATTGATCATCTAAAGCCGGCAGCAGCGGCACAAATGATTCGGGAGCATGATTTTTTCGATTCGCTATATTGGCCGGGAAATGGTATTTATCACGAATACAAAATAAAAACGATTGAAGGCGAGAAAAGAGTATCGGATTACACTACCGGGTTAATGTGGCAATGGAGTGGCAGCGAAGAACCAATGCAGCTCCCGGAAGCAGAGCACTATAGCAACTATTTAAATGAAAACGAATTTGCCGGATTCAACGATTGGCGGTTGCCGACATTGGAAGAAGCAATGTCTTTGATGGAAGCAAAAAAAGGCGCGCACGACCTATATATCTCAGACGTATTTGACAACGTCCAACGCTGGATTTGGACAGCGGATAAAAACGGCGCTGAGGACGCCTGGTACATTGGTTTTTCCGATGGAAATTGTGATACCGATCCAATCGATACCGACGCCTCCGTACGCGCCGTTCGATCTATTTAGCCTTCCGAAATCTTTCCAGCATTTTTATAACTCATTTACCAGCTTCGCCTCTTCCATAATTACCGCATAAGAATATCCGGCACCAAAATCTTTATTTAAGACGATCTTGCCTTCGAATGTCACTTTATCTCCAACGGCGACTTTATCTAACGTGGTAATTGTTATATCATGATTCCCTGAATCACTGGTGCCATCTTGCAGATGGGCCCAATTTCTCCCTAAAATACCGCTGTTATATTTGGTAACCTGGCCGCGAATTTTTACGATTTTATGTTCATATGAATTTCGATTGGCGTAAAGCTCTGCAACCGTGATGCCGTCGACCGCCGGTGCAATAGAAATATCATTTTCCGGTTTCGATGATTGGTGCGCCGAAATTTTAGGCGAACTTTCCGCTGCCGCCAGCGGTTGATGGCTGATTTCCTGAACAAAGTAGATGGATTCAAAGATTCTCTTTAGCTGCTTGCTTTCAAAATTTTTCATCTCCATCGCGGTGTTATAATAAAGTGTCGCACCTACTTTTACCTGCATTTTGGAAACCGCTAACCAATGATCTTGGCTATTCTCGCTCACACGCAGGTATGTATACGAGCCAGTCTGAATCACTTCGTTTACGATAACTTTGTGATCATTGGTTTTTTCAGCACTTTGTAATTCCTGCTCGTCATTTTTTTGACATGCAAAGATCAGCAAAGCCATTAAAATTGAAATCAAAATAGTTCGCAGATTCATGCTTCCTCCGGATTAATGATTCTAATTTAGTTTTTATTTGGCCACTCTGCTTCCGGCTTTTCCAACCATATCCAGGCGATAAAGTCTGTTAGTGGTGGTTCTCCGCCTACCTCCCGCATATGATATAGCAATTTTCGCAGCCGCGAATCGCTACTATGATCAGATCATTTGAAAACTGTCTGCCATACCAGGGCATCAGCCCAGTTCATGTGATGGTAGAGTTCTATGATTTTCATTTTATCACCTCTATTGTTTTGTAACGAAGTTAAAAACCGCTATCTTGCAATGCAAATGCAAAACATTTGAGAGTCACTACAAAATGCCCCGTTCAGGGAATGGATTTTTTAGCAGTGAATCTTTATCTTCTTTCTCACGAATCATCTTCAGTTAAAATAATTTGATTAATATTCTTAATTTGATACAATGGAAAATTCACTAACGATTCAATTCAACTTTTGGGTAGCCATTTTAGGGTTTGGCGCGCTACAGGGATATTTTTTTTCAGCGATTTTACTTGTGCAGAAAAAAGGTAACCGGAGGGCAAACCGCTGGCTGGCAGTTTTTGTGTTGCTGACAGCGTATTATTTAACGGTGCAAGTGGTACAAATATCCGGTTTGTATATTCATTTTCCTTACGTTATCGGAACCGGATCACCATTCTGGTATTTGTTAGGCCCTTTGATGTTTTTTTATGTGAAGTTTCTGTTGGATAACTCCGCACGATTTTCCTTTTGGCATCTTCTTCATATTATTCCGTTTTTAAACCAGGCCTATAAGTCATTGTTTTTTTATGCGCTTCCGGGCGAAAAGAAGGTTGCGGCTTTCCAGAGATTTATTGCTACACCTGCCGGATTTAGTTGGGATTACTTAATTATTTCAACATTGTTGCTGAGTTATTTATTTGCTGTCTCTTATACACATCTGACGCTGCCGACGAGCTTCTTGGTGT
>CAXHHS010000435.1:0-6241 GCA_964015645.1 uncultured bacterium | reverse complement strand
ACACCAAGAAGCTCGTCGGCAGCGTCAGATGTGTATAAGAGACAGATTTCCAAAAGCGCGGTTGCCGTACAACTGACCCTCAACAGCGATAACTTTCCAAAAAAATGGCAACAGTTTTTCACGGCGTTCCAACGGATTATCATCCCAGAAATTTTCTCTCAACGCTCCCGGATCGCTTACATAGGCGCTGTCGTGAATTAAAAGGGAATCCGCGCCGGTAAACAGTTCTTGCCAGCGTAAACCATCGAGGGTGATCAGGAAAATTTTTTCGGTTTTCAGCATGTTTTGAGCGGCTGATGGATTCGCGGTTAAGAGCAGCAAAAATGCTATTGAAAAAAGCCGGTAGTAGAACTTTCTTATATTTGTATTAGCTACCATCTTTCTCCCCGCTGCGTAGCGTTTCGCTTAGTTTTCCCAATGTTGCTCCCGCTTCTATCAATGCGACCCGGATCGCGTTTTTCCAGCGGTTTCTCAGCGGGATTTTGAAAGGCATTTGCGCCGACAAACTTATCGCTGCCGCTTTCGAAATTCGTTTTGCGCCTGCGGGCAGTTTCTTCAATCAACCCTTGCGGAAAACCATTTTGCAGCGCTTTAACAATGCCGCCCATTGCTTCGATTTCCTGAAACTGTTTCCAGGCGTTTTCGGCAATTTGCTTTGTCAAGGTTTCCACATACCAGGAACCGCCGGCGGGATCGATCACCCGCTCCAGAAAACTTTCTTCTTTCAAAATAATTTGAATGTTGCGGGCAATGCGGTGGGAAAATTCATCCGGAAAGCGTACCGGTTCGTCAAACGCGGCAATGTGCAAACTATCGCAGCCGCCAACGATGCCGGAAAGCGCTTCGGTTGTCGCGCGCAGCATATTTACGTGGGGATCGACGGCCATTTTATTCCGCCGGGACGTGCTGCCGTGAATGGCCATTTTTTTAGCGCTTTCGCTGCCGTTGAATGCTGAAATAACATTGCTCCAAACCAATCGCGCGGCACGAAGTTTGGCAATCTCCATAAAAAAATTTTCGCCCAGGCCAAAAGCGAAGCGAATGCGCGGGGCAACCGCATCAATCGTTAAATTTCGTGCAAGCATTTCGCGAATATATTCCACAGCGGCAGCGATGGAAAAAGCCAGTTCCTGAACTGCATTGCCCCCGGCATTATGAAAAATATCCCCGTGCACCCATATTGTTTGTAGGTTTGGCGCTTGATTTTGTGACCAGGTTGTTAGTTGCGCCACCTCATCATAATTCGATGACAGATTTGGTGCCTCTCGACTTCGCTCGGGGTAAAATTGGAGGATGTAGAATTCGCTTAGCGGATCGTTGCCGATACAGCCGCGCAGGTTTTTGAGTGAAAATTTTTGCTCTTTACAAATTTCGGTTAAAAATTTAGAGATCAATAATCCTGATGTAGCGCAGTGAATGTAAATCGGGAATTTTTCCAGGTTAACATTTGCCAGTGCCGCTTGCAAATCACCCACGGTTGAAATAGAAGCACTCCCCTGCCCCGCTTCACCGGTATTTTCCGAACCGGAACCCGGGCCAGCGGTTGATAATTTATCCAACCGCAAGTTGACAGCCGTTTGGCCGTTTGCCAAAGCATGGAGCAGCGCGGCGTTGTATTCCCGGGGAGTTACAGCGGCAATTTCCTGGGCGATTTCCCAGGTATTTTGCTGTTTATCAAAAGCTAATAGCACACTGCGTTCAACGGTTTCATTTACCCTGCCCTGAAAATAGATCGGTTGCACCGTAATGTTTTCATAAGTTTCCGATAGCAGCGTTTCGTCGAATGGTTTGCCTTTTAGCAGTTTTTCTGCGGCGTTTCGCCAATCTTTACATGTATTCGGAGGAAAATCGTCAGCCAAATTAAGCGATTTTAAATCAATAGTATCATCTTGTTTTTTCATTGAATTGCCCGAAATTTATTTCAAGATTGAATAAAACCCGAATGACAATTTCGCGCAATGTTTTTTTGAAAATGTTTGCTCGTAATCCATTCTTTAGCGTGTATTTTACGAAACGCGCTAAAGCGCGCGCTACGTGCCTATCTTAACAAGACCATCCGCCTTACCTCGATTTGGTTGCCAAAAACCAATCGATATAAATAAATTCCCGACGCCACTGCCCGCCCGCGATTATCACGGCCATCCCAAATCGCATTGTGGGTGCCGGCATTTTGTCTTTCCTGTCTTAATGTGCGTACATGCCTGCCAACGACGTCGTATATTGCCAGTTCAACCTCACCGGTTGTTGAAAGTTGATATTCGATAACAGTCTCCGGGTTAAACGGATTGGGAAAATTCTGCTTCAACACAAAATCCACTGGCACAGTCGGGATTTCTACGGATGTCACGGCATCTGCAATCAGATCGCGATAAACGAAGTAGGCTGATTTGTGCCGCCAATCGCTGGCAATAAGGCCGAGGGTTTGCGCCAGACGATCATCGGGAAGATCGAGGTCTACCAGGAACGACCAGAACACCCGATTAACGCCGGACTCCAGCGTTGTGCGAATTCGAGAGGGCAGCTCTTCGGCTTGCAACGCTTCGGAGTATTCAACACCAGTGCGCTCATCCGGGCCGCCAACTTCCGAGGCAGCCAGCGGACCTTGCCAGCGCTCGCGCACCCAGGCAACCTTTTCGGAAATGCTTTCAACGGCATGATACAGGTGAATATCACCCCAATCATAACGCCCTTCAGCTAACAATTTCTCATTCCAATCGACAATGCTTTTCAAGCTATCGTTCCCGGTGCGATTGTAGTTTAGAATTGCCTCTAACGATTTTGATGAAATTGCACCAAACGCAACCGGAATATCATCACTAATAGATTTCACCACATCATACGTACGCGATAGTTCGGTGAGGTATTGATCTTGAGTTCCGTGAAAAAAACGTGTCGGCGAGGGTGGCAACACATCTTCCGGAGAAACTTCGTTGGCATATTGAATTACCAGCCACTCTGCCGGATTTTTGCCTTGTGCTGCTAAATCATCCGCCAGGGGTTGAATCGTACTGGTGAGTAAATTTGCGTAAGCCGTTGAATCAGCCGCAGGAAAACTGCCGCGACTACTGGCATCAAATCGCAGCGTGTCAGCGACATTTGTGCGATCCCGGTGGTAAATCGTCAACCATAATCCATAGCCTTCATTTAATACCCGGAGAAATGCTTGTTGAGATTGATTTGCATCGGTTTCTCCCATTTGGTATTGCAGACGTATCCAACCCACGCCAAGGCTATCCAATGCCGGCCATACGCGTTCGTCTCTCGGAAGTGAAAAAAGAGCGTAAACATCGGTGCCGGGGCGTAAATCATCGGGTTGGCTGCCTTTTACATAATTTTGGCCTGGTAGATTGGGAGATACGGCGATCAAAATCAAAAATATTATTGCAATTGCTTTGGCATATCGTTTCATCGAATTCCTCCGTTTTGATTAAGGTGATCAAGATATAGGAATTCGAACAACAATTGTACCAGGGTAAAAAATTGCAAAAATGAACTGTTAATCGAACGATTAGGGGCAGATAGGGCGTTCCATTTTGTTCACACAAAAAATACGGGCTAAGCACAGTAAAACCAATGAAGTCACTTCAACAAGATCATCTTCTTCGATTCGACATAACCGCCGGCGGTTAAGCGGTAGAAATAAACTCCGGAAGCAGAAGGAATTCCTACCTGATTCTTGCCGTCCCAGGTAATAGTATATTCATTTGCGGGTAGTGCGCCATCTACCAATTTAACCAACCGCTGGCCCAACAGGTTAAAAATTTCCAGGCGTACCCGGCAGCTTTCCTGCAAATCAAAACGAATAGTGGTTGCATTATTAAAAGGATTTGGAAAATTCTGGTGCAACGTAAATCGTTCCGGTATCGTCGGAATATCCGTTGATTTTTCCGGGGCAACGAGTTCCAATATATCGCCCGGGTTGTTGGGTTTGGCAGCGATAATCCGAAAAATAGTACCTTCTTCCGGTAAAAGCTGGTTAACATTCTCCGGAAATGAAGGATCGTTAACGTCTCCGCCATTCCAATTGAATAGAACCTGGCGAGCTAAGGCTTCCTTTCCCAGTTTCTCATTCCAGGTACCATTTTGGATGGAATCCTCAATCGCTAAATAAGCGGCATCGCCGGGCCGCTCTTCCCAGGAATGGCCAGTTGGATTATACCAGTAAAACCAGTCGGTTTGCGGATCATCTTCCGCATCAGATGCGGAATGATCGATGTCATCAAGGCCCCATTGGCCGTCTCTGTAAGTATCAACAATTACCGGGAACATGCGATAATCATCCGATGGATCGTCCGGCGTATCGATACCAATATTCCAAAGCTCGAAGGGCACTTCAATAAAATCACCATTGCGGAATAAATCCCAGGCAATGCTGGTACCGGTAAAACGCATTTCAAAATCGTAAGGAACAATTTCTTTCCAATTTTCGCCATTTCGAGTGGTTCTGCTCAAGTAATTATCCCCTTCAAGGTTATTGGGATTGCCATATTCGCTACGCCCGTTATTATCCTGGGTATGGATTATCCAGCGGCCACTGCCTACCTGCTGATTATCCGTAACGGCTGCGGAAGGAAACCCCTGGAAATCTGCGGCGGCGCCTTCCGGTATCTCTAACAAACCGGCGCCATTTGCAATAACCTGGAAATCCCAAAAATTATTATTAATTTCATTTACCTGGAAAAGAATGCCGTCTGTTACCGGAAAGGGAAATCCCTTCCCGGTGCCTAATGGGCTATTTTCCAGTTTTAATTGGCCGCCGGTTACATCAAAAAGTTGCCAGGATAACTGGTTATCAGACGGGTCGGTGGCAAACGTTATATGGTAGGTGTGGCCGGTCAATTGTGCGGGATCTGCGACTAAGGCAACCACATTATTCCTCCTACCGGTAATTTCTGTAATGGCGATGGTATCTTTCCAAATTGGAGCAGGCTGCCAGGCGGCAACCGGAAAGGAAAGGCTAAGGAATTCCGAATGACGGTCATAGCGCAGATGATAAGAATACATCATTGAATCTCCCTGCGCAGGTCCGTTTAAAAAGAACTTTAGCAATTGATCTTGTGTCTGTTCGCCGGGCGGCAGGGCGGTTTCCACGATGATATTTTCTTCATCCGCTACGGGGTTGATACGGTTGATTTCTATTTTATCGATTTCCGGCGCTTGTATTGGATTGCGAATATCAAATTGAACCTGGGCCTGCTCTTCAAAATTTATAATAGCATCTTGCCGCCCATTTTCCCAAATCAAGCGGACATTTTCTAATGCCGGCGAGGGGCGCAGGCGCAGGTTTTCGATGATATTGGGAATGGTGGCGGAACCGGCGGGAAGTTGCAATACCAAATCCGCTTGAAAGGGATATTTGCGCTGATTGGCAATCAAAAGATTTCCCCAAATACCATCATTGGTGAGGCTATCGTTGTGCGCGCCATCATCGAAAAGCGTCAAGTTAAACGCTTCCTCGCTGCCGAATTCGGGGCTAAAATGCAGCTCAACAACAGAGGCATTTGGGAATCGCTGCAAATCTGTTTGCACTTGAATTTCCACCGTTCCGGCTTCCGCTTCTAATACCCGGTGCGTTATTTTCGGAATATGGATTTCCGCATCATAAAACGCCTTGATGGCAGCGGCATTGCGTTTCATTTCCCGCACGGAGGCAAGGTGATCTTCGCCAAATGTTTTTCCGCCGACCAGAGCAAAAACCACTTCCTGCGTATCTCCAGGCTGAATTTCAAACGGCCCGCTGCTGATAATAAACCGTCGATCTGCCGGCCCCAGGTTTCTGCCCCGCCCATCAACATCCCCCTCTCCGGTTACCGGATCGCCGTTTAACGGAAATTTTGTTGGTCGATCTTGAAATGGGCCATCACGGTGTCTATACGGCGTTGGATTTTCGATATCGCCGAAAGGGATAAATCCTCGAAGCATATTATAATTTATTCTCGTCCACACATAATCTGTGGATAATGGGGGATCAAATAGAACCGGATCACCAGCTGCAAAGTAGCTAAATGATGTCATCGGCTGGTTTTTATATCCCGGAATTTTACGGAAATCAAAAGTCGCCGTATCGCCGGGGGAAGGCACAATTGGTCCCTGCAATACCGTATAACCGATACAAGCGGGTGGCAGTTCGAATTCTTCGAATTGCCGATCGGTTTCAAAACCGTTATAGGAAAAGCCAATGCCTGTCTCTTATACACATCTCCGCGCCCACGAGTCTCCATTGCAGCGCGTATGCCGTCTG
>CAXHHS010000434.1:0-6241 GCA_964015645.1 uncultured bacterium | reverse complement strand
ACCAAGAAGCTCGTCGGCAGCGTCAGATGTGTATAAGAGACAGGATATTGAAATACCCCCAAATCGGTTCCGAAAAACAAAATGCCGGTTTTATCCTGATGGATGGAATGCACCGCTGTGTTGGTTCCCAGGTCTTGCCGCAGGCCAAATGGTTCAACGGTTCCGTCAGAATTGAGGATTAAAAGGCCGTCGTTGGTACCAATCCACCAGCGAGTATCATTTGTTTGGAAAAGTGCCAAAATTGCCGGCGCTTCCAAACCGGCTATTGCTTCCGCTGAAAAATCTTCGCCTTCCTGCGGGTAAAGCGACAGCTTGTGCAAACCGCTTTCGGTGCCAATTAGCAGTTCCGGCCCGTTTTCCTTCAGGATGTTGATTTGCGGCAGATCGTCTAAAATTTGCTCCCAGGCTGTACCGTTAAATCGCCAGAGAATAAACGTATTGCCATCCGCTGTTGCAACCCATAAGTGTTGATCGCGGGCCATCAAAATGGCCGTAACCGAAGCGGATGGCGCTCCCGCTACATCCTGCCAGGGACCGGGGGCCGTTGGGTCTGCCGCGACATCGCCGTTCGGCAAGGATTGAGCGCGCTGAATTCCGCTATCCGTGGCAATCCAGGAATCGTAGGCCGGTTGCAGACGCAGGGTTTTGTTTGGCGGAACGGTATCCTGGTAGGCAATTCCGGTGCGGGCAAATCGGTTATTTTCCTTATAGAGTTCAATCAGCGGGTTTATTGTTGCATCGCTAAGGCCGTCCTGTTCTTCAACTCCCCGGATATAAACCACTGGCGACGCGGCTTCAAACCCGCTATTTGATAATTGCCAGCGCATTAAGGGGCCAACCATATCCAGCGGTTCTCCTCGCGTTTGTACCGGGCTTCCGGGCGTTGGTTGGTGATGGGTTTCGGTTCTCAGCGAGGCAAATTCTTCTATCCAAAATGGCGAATCGACCTGCTCGGGTTTTGGTGCATTGAGATCGACCGGCAGGTAGGCTTCCGTAATGTTGCGGATCGCGTTTATTGTTCCCAGGCCATCTCGATACAGATTGATGATGCGGGCAATTCGCAAGCGGTATTCTTCCACAACTTCTCGCAAAATTGACGGTTCTCTCAGCGGCGGCAGGCCGACTAATGCTGCCAGGCGAGCTAAATCCCGGATGTAGGGAAAGGCGTTAAGATCGTTTAAATCCTCTTCAATTTTAACATCGGGCGGCGGCAGGTTTTGCAATTGCCGGCTTCGATTAAAGAAAAAACTAAATTGGGCGCGATCGGCGTATGGAAACCAATGCGCTTGCATTACATCGCTCGCCACGCGATTGTATTCTTCCAGGGCTTTCCCGACGCCTTTTAAGAAGCCGGTTAAGAGGCTTTCATCAAGTGCTTCCGGCCGGTAGAGGATTGGCAGCCGATCCCGAATCTGTTCGAATTTACCCATTATGCCGGCTCCACTTGAATTTCAACCGCGTTTAAAGACAGCCTTTCAAAAGGCGTTAATTCGTAAACTTCATCCGATGCTTGCGACAAGATTCGGCTCAGGCTGCTTTCCTGGGTGATGGCAAATTGTACTTTGAACGGTAAAATACTGTCTTCATCCGGCAGGGCGGGCGGCGTTCCGGCTGCAACAGCTTCATCATAGACTTGGAGCGATTCCCCCGCTTTACTTTCGCCTAACGGAATTACGTGCAACAATTTTCCAAAGGAGATTTGTCTTTTTTGTTTTTCGGCATTAGTTGCGCCGGGTAATAATTCGCTATTATTTACTTCATTTAAATATGCCAGCGCATTTGTTAATACCGATTGTATTTCTACTGCATCCGGTACCCCGGCATTACCGGGATCTTTCGGAAATGTTACGGTTACATTCAGCAACGTGGGTAAGGCGGGATCGGAAATATCCAGTTCTCCTAAAACTGTGGGGAATCCGGCGAGTTTCAGTATTCCGGCATCACGATCCAGAATATCCTCACCGGAGCCATCAACAACCGCATTGGTGATACGCACATCTTCTATCTCCGGCACCGCTAACACCAGCCCGATAATCCGGTTAATACTGCCATCCTCGCCAACAGTTAGTTTAGCGAAGTATTCTTCTATCGCTTCGCGGGCGGCTCTTTGGGCTGCGCGCAGGTCTTGCTCTAATAACCCGCGAACCGTGGTGATTCGTAATTGCAAATTAATTTTTCGAGGCGGCTCCCCGGCCAGTATTTCCCGGAATACACCGGCAGGGCGGGTATCGTCAATTGCATTTTCTACCCGCTGTAATAGCTCAGGTGAAATTGCCTCTGCATGAAGCGTTACCCGGATTTTACCGGGATCGCTTTCAAATTCCTCAATATCCGCTGTAACTTGCTGCCTGGCAACAGCCTCCTTAATTGCTCCCAGGGTTGCCCGCTCGCTCCCATGCAGAAAATTTACCGCGCGAGCGCGCAATTGGCGGTCGTTTTCATTTTCTGTTGCAATTGCTGTGGGAGAAGGGTTGTTAGCGCCATCGATTCCGGCAAGCGGTTTGGCTAATATTGTCAAGGCATCCGCAGGCAAAGGATCGTTGCTTTGCTCCAAATCCCGGGCGATGACGCGAATGGTATTTTGCCCTTGTATCATGGTGACGGTTTCAGTGGTTTCGTATTCGACTTCCCCGTCTTCGGTTAAAATACGCGTGCCAGCCGGAATGGTAATGTTTCCGGCGCTGCCCGGCGCACGGTTAAATTCAATTTCTCCGGCAGGTCTTCCACCGGTTATTCGTTTGATGCCTAACAGCGCAACAACATTATCCAGGGAACCATTTGTGGCCGTATCAATAAAAGCGGATTTGTAAACAGCCTCTAATTGGGCGTAAAGGCGGGCAATTTCCAGGGCAACCGATTCCGTTAGCGTTCGCACAACGCTGCCGGTTTGAATATCGGTAATAATTGGCTGGGCGGATTCCGGGTAATAATTTACCTGGAAGAGGGTTCCGGGGTCCGGCAACTCGGCGCTTTCCAACCATTCAAGCGATTGCCGATCATTTTGTAAAACATAATCGGTGTTTTTACGAAAGAGGTGGGGTTCTCCATTGCGGCTGCCATAAATGGAAATAATATCTGCGACCGGCGGCTGCTCCAGGCTTTGCCGGAATGGCGGGCTATCCGCATCCGGCGGCGGAAAAGGATACGATTCCGCAGAGACGCCGCGGGTAATTGATGTCAAGAGGTTATCCAAAACCTCCGGGTATGGTCGACGTCGAATACTCATTGTTCAAGCTCCAAGGTAAATGGTCCAATGATAACGATTGCTGCTTCTCCTACCGGCTTTACTCGTAACAGAACGTTCACCCGGTCTCTGCTGCCAAGCGCTGGCTCCACTGTAGCTTCGATGATTTCTTCGATCCGGGGCTCTAATGCCAGGCTTTCCAAAATAAACAATCGTACCAAATTGCGATTGGTTGCGGTATTCTGGCGCCCGATCAACTCATGCAAACGGGAGCCGTATTCGGGATGCCCCAATTCCGTTAATTCCCCCTTGGGGGTTAGCAAGCGGATAAAAACCGCCTGCCCCAGGTTTTCACGGCCGCTGATGGTTGCCATGTCTTGTCGCAAGCCCGGTCGTGAAGGCAGGCGACGGCGCTCCGTTTCTACTTCGTACACCGGCCGCAACTCCGACTGGCGCAAGCCCAGTTTTATGTCTGTTAATAGTTGTTTGTTGTTTGCCATGGTTGATTCATTTGTTTTGGTATATTGTTTATCCTTCGACTCCGCTCAGGATGACTGCCTTGGGTCACCCTGAGCGGAGTCGAAGGATCGTAGTTAAAATCCGACAAAACTTGCTTGACAGCCCACATTAACCGATAAACACGGTACCGGCGGCGATGATAGTGCCTGCGGGCATATCTGACGGATCGTTGCAAGTCAGGGCGGTATCGCCGTTTCGTGCAGCGGGTTTTCCGTTGATAAATACGGTACTGCTGCCAATTTGTACGGTTCCTTTATTTGCCGGTGGTGTTTGGAAAGGCCCGCCCTGGGGAATGTGCGACGGCGTATTTGTTGCGGTGCTATCTACAACTACCGCCGGGTTCCCTTCGATATTGACATCCTGGCTAAGCGCGTTATCCAATTTTCCGATAAACGGATGCGGCAGCGGCGTCGGGATTGGCCCGCCCGGGGAGGGAATCATAACAATGTGAATATCCGTCGCTACCACCTGGTCATTTTGTTTTGCTGCCGGTTGTCCCATAAAAATCACCTTAGAGGCTATATTAAAAGTTTGTTTTTGCCACTAAGCCACAAAGTCAGGAAGTTTCACCAATAAATTTAAATATTTCTTCGTGAGACTTTGTGCCTTCGAGTCTTGGTGGCAACTTTAATAACGGTCTCTTAGTTTAGATTAACAGTTGCGCCTTTCAAATTTAAATCTCCCTGCGCTTCTATGTTAATGGCGTTGCCATTGATTTGAATATCTCCCTGGCTTTCAAGCGAGATAGCGCCATCGCGGCCGATGGTTAAAGAGGCTTTTCCGTCGTCAACATTAAGCTCGATCACCGGGTCATCGTCGCGAAGATTCAGCGTTAACCCTTTGCCCAATTTAAGGATGATTTCCCGCTTTTCGCCGCTATGTAGTTCCAGGTGCAGCGCATCGTTGTCTTCCGCGCCGAGCGGCAAATGCATAATCGCCTGGCCGTTATTATTTACCGGCGGGCGGTCTTCGTTATTATAAAGGCTGCCAATTATTACCGGTGCATTAATGTCGCCATTCATAAATTGTATTAACACAAGATCCCCAATTGCCGGAATGCTAACGCTGCCAATACGCGAGGTTGACACCGGAACTTTTTTTAAAACCATACCGGAGTCGCGCAATTGCACGGTGCAAGCATAATTGTCTTTATCGCCGTCATCAGCATGTGGATGCTGCTCTTGCACCACAGCTAATTCTGCTGTATGAATGCAGCGCAGCTCCTGTCGGACAATCTTTTGAACGGTTTCATATAATGAAGCGGTCACAACAATCCTCCCAGGCCGCCGAATGCGCCGCCTTCTATTTTGCTAAAAATAATTTGCGTTGTAAATCCTTCCCATTTGGAATAACGGTGTTTTACCTGCCGTACCAATCCTTTTCCGTTTAACGCATCTTGGGGTGCGTCTTTAATTTCAATAATGCTGCCAACCGTTACCACCGGCGCCCCCGGAACCAGAATTCTGCCGGTAATATTTACCCGGGATGCGGCGCTTGCCAGGCTTTCCGCGGTAGTTTGAACCGCCTCGCTGCTGCGTAACGCTACGATTGAAAAACGGCGTTCCGGCTCGCCACCACCGGCTTGATGCGTGACTGGCGAAGGATCTTTTACCAGCCAATTCCAGGCATCCTGCCCTTCGCTTCCGGCAGCGCCTTCGCCAACGGCAATTGTTTTTCCGTTAACTGGTGTGGCTTCTAACACTTGCAGCGAGAGAATATCCGTTCCAAAAACAAAGGATTGCACGGCATTTCCTTCCGAAAACGATACAAATTGCAGTTTATTTTCGGGATCAACATAGGCCAAAAAACCGTTATGGCTTGCGAATTCGGCAATATGGCGATAGGCGTTCCGCCGATCGTCAATCGCGTAAAACGGGTAATCTATGCCACTTTCAATCGTACCGCTGCCGGCGCCGGCAGTACCGGCGAGATCATTTACAATGTCTCCGGCGTTTTGCTGCTCGTAGCTTTGGTTAATTCGCAGCCGGGATAGCGAAGCGCCGCCATTGGCAGCGGAAATGATCGTTTTTCCATTAAGGCCGGAGCGAAGATATTCAACCTGGCCGCTGAAAACGGTTTCTGTATCGGAATCTTCGTAGCCCAGGGAAATGCCGCCGGAATCTTCCATTTCCACAGATGGTGCACGCGGGTCGGTGGATAAGTGAATTTCTGCGACATCAACAAACGGCGCCATACCGCACTCGATGGAAAGGAAAGCCAGCGTCTTTTGCCAATCTTCCTGGCTACCGCTGCCGAAGTTGATTTCGATAGCTGGCCGCCGGACGGATGCGACAGAATCATTTCCTGATAGTGATAAAATTGCCATTGAAATCTTTCTCTAACTTATCGTTGATATATGTGTTTATTTATCAAGTGCATCTTAACAACTGATTTTGGCAGTTGGTTATGTTTTGACTTCGCTCAACATGACGTGTCAGCCTGAGCAGAGTCGAAGGCAAACGAGCGTTTTCAAACTCATAAATAATTACTATGCCTGTCTCTTATACACATCTGACGCTGCCGACGAGCTTCTTGGTG
>CAXHHS010000433.1:0-6243 GCA_964015645.1 uncultured bacterium | reverse complement strand
GGCCATTTTGCAATGGGCTGTAGGCAACAACGCCCACTTCATTTTCTTTACACCAGGGTAAAATTTCAGATTCGATTTCGCGTTTCAGCAGACTGTACGGCGGTTGGAGAGAGCTGACCGGTTCGATGGCCTGGCATTTTTCCAGCAGCGGCACATCAAAATTACTGGCGCCAATAAAACGCACTTTGCCTTCCAATTTCAAGCGCGTCATTTCGCCCCAGCTATCTTCCACCGGCACGTTTTTATCCGGCCAGTGAATTTGATAAAGATCGATGTAGTCCGTGCCCAGGCGGCGGAGGCTATCTTCGCATTCTTTGCGAATGCTCTCCGGGCGATTGTTGTTGCGAACGCGTTTGCGATCATCCCACACCAGCCCGCATTTGGTCGCAATAATGATTTCTTTTCGGCGATCTTTTACGGTTTTGCCAACAATTTCCTCGCTATGCCCCAGGCCGTAAACCGGTGCAGTGTCGATCCAATTAACCCCGGAATCCAGCGTACGGCGAATCGTTTGGACGGAAGCCTCATCTTCTTGCGCTCCCCAACCCCAGGCCCACGAGCCGCCAATCGCCCAGGCGCCTAAGCCGATTTCGGTAATGTGTAAACCGTCTTTTCCAAGTTGTCTTGTTTGCATATTTTTTCCTTGTGTTATTGATATTTTTTGGAGTATCAAACTTTAGTTTGATTAACCCCGCTGCCAAACTGAAGTTTGGCACTCCTTACGCGTTTACCGTAGCTTTTAGCCCCGGTTTACATCCCAGTTCGTAATGAAATTGAATCATATTACCTCGCTTAATCGCTTCTTCGGGAAATGATAATTTTGGACGTGACAAACCGGAATCGTAGTCTCTAAGAATATGGTGTTTGTAAGTCCGAATAATTGTAAAAAAGGCGGGTACGTATCGCTTTTCCAGGTGATCGGGAATTCGTACGGCCGCTGCGGGTAACCGATCGCTATCGTTTCTATCCCAGGAATTTACGGTCTCACGATTCACAACAAATATTGTTGCGACGGGAATACGATCACGTTGCGGAGGAGGGGTTTGATTCTCTTCCCGGTTGTTTAAATTAAACTCGCGGGAAAAGTCTATCATCATGAGTTCAATACGTATCTCTTCGGGAACAAGGATTGCATGTGGCGCCTGTTTTAGTAAGTGGCGCGTTACAGCCACTTGTGGCTCGGCATCCAGGCAGGATTGCATAATTTCCAAAAGAATAATATCGGGCGGCTGTTCGGGGTTTATATGATACGAGCCTGCATCTATCATTTCGAAACTTGCCACGGAACCAGCAAGACCCAGCCTATTTATAATGGACTTGGCAGATTCGATCGATTCGGAGTGCAAATCAAGCAGCGAAAAGGTCGCCTCGGAAGGCGAGAAAATTGCCATTAACGGAATAGCAAGCGTCGCATAAGGGCCACAGCCAGCATAAAGGATTCGTGCCGGGCGGCCGGGAAATCGCTCCCGAACATCAAGAATTGCAGCATGTAAACCCCGGATAAAAATAAGTGTTCTCAGAAAATCGTCAGCACACATCGCCGCCATTGCCGGAGATATCGCCACACCGTTGGGCGTCTGGCTTTTGCCAAACTCAATGTTCTTTTGTTGGAGAGACCAAACCGCCTGCGATTCTGCAAGTATACCGGTTATTTTGATAACTTCCGGCTGCAGTAAATAAACGGAGTTTTGGGTTTCAAGAAGAAACGAAGTTATGTTTCGTAATTGGTCTTTCTTTTCCAAAGCAATTTCTGGTTTGGCGTGAACATCGAATTTTGTGGCATAAATCTTACTTCCGCCAGAAAATAACTCTCGTTACAGCAACCGGGGTTACTATAACTTATAAGCTGGTTTTCAAGAATTCAACCAATTTAATTCGCTAAATACAACCCTGCATCCGGGCCGACGGGGATGCCGAATGTCATCCAAATTGCCAGCATAATGCTCCAGATAATCAAAAAGACCACGGTGTATGGTAACATGGTGGCGATAACCGTTCCGATGCCGGCATTTTCATCGTACCTCTCGATGAAGGCGACAATCAAGGCAAAATAAGACATCATTGGGGAAATAATATTGGTCACGCTGTCGCCGATGCGATAGGCAACTTGCACTAATTCCGGTGTAAATCCCAGCAGCATAAACATGGGAATAAACACCGGTGCTAATATCGCCCATTTGGCAGAGGCGCTGCCCATAAACATATTGCTGCAAGCCGTTAACAAGATAAACAGCAGCATTAAGGGAATAGGTCCCAACCCGGATGCTTTAAGCACTTCCGACCCTTTTACAGCAAAAATTAATCCCAGGTTAGTCCATTTAAAATAGGCCACGAACTGGGCAGCGAAAAAGCAGAGCACCAGGTAAATGGCCAGCGTTTTCATGGAGTTTCCCATGCCTTTCATCACATCGGTATCGTTTTTATAGGTGCCGGCGCCAAAGCCGTAGGCAATTCCCATAACGCCCGCGATGAGAAAGATAAAAGCAACAATTCCGGACATAAACGGGGAGCGAAGAATACCGTTTGTTTCCGGGTTGCGGAGAAAACCGTTTTCCGGAATAAGCCCCCACAAAATAATGACAACGCAGATCGCAAACGCCACGGCTGCCCAAACAATACCGCGTTTTTCCTCAGCGGTTAGCTGGCGGATTTCTTCCGGTTTTTCATTTCCCTGGTATGTACCGAGACGCGGAATAACGATTTTTTCCGTTACCCAGGTACCGGCGGAGGCAACAAAAAATGTAGATACAAACATGAAGTAAAAATTCGCGGCAGGATTTACAATATAATTGGGATCGATAATTCGCGCCGCTTCTTCGGAAAGACCCGCTAACAGCGGGTCAATGGTGCCGAGCAGTAAATTGGCGCTGTATCCGCCGGAAACACCGGCAAATGCCGCCGCCAATCCTGCAATGGGATGCCGCCCCACGGCCAAAAAGATAATTGCGCCCAATGGCACGAGTAGAACGTAACCGACTTCGCTGGCGGTGTTCGACAACACGCCGGAAAATACAATCACAAATGTTAACAACCGTTTGGGTGATTTAATAACCAGCAGGCGTAACACGCTGCCAATTAGCCCGCTGCCTTCTGCAATACCAATTCCCAGCATCGCAACCAGTACCACGCCTAACGGGGCAAACCCGGTAAAGTTGGTTACCATTTCGGTAAGAATTCGGTGCAGGCCCTCTACGGACATCAGGCTCATCGGTTGAACCGGTTCTCCGGTGCCGGGGTGCTTCACCTCTAAATCGAAGGAGGCAGCGATCCCGGAAATTACAATCACACCAAGGGCGAAAAGCCCAAACAGTGTTGCCGGGTGCGGCAGCATATTCCCGCCTCTTTCTACAATTGCTAAAAATCGGGCGATCATTTTGTTTTCAGTGCCAGAATTTTCCTTGCTCATAGTTCACCTTTAATTTTCATAGTTCGAATTAAAAGGATAAATATTTGACCGGTTTTAAACAAAAGGTTTTTTTTTAAGCGCCAAATAATTCCGAATTTGAATAAAATAGATCGATTGATTATCTTGGTCAGGAAAATATCGCAGAAAAGCGAAATCTGAAACAAAAATAGGAATTGGCATATTTGATGATTACGGAAATGATTGAAGCGTTTACTGCCGTTTTAGCACGGGTCGGGCGAGACGGTATTCCCAAAGATCGGTTTGTATTTTTACAAGAATTTTTAAAGAACCCCCAGGAGGTTGCCTCTATCATTCCCAGTTCTCGCTATTTGGAACGGCGTGTTGTGAAATTGGGAGAGATAACTTCAGCAAAAACAGTCGTGGAGTTAGGCTCCGGAACCGGTGGCACTACCCGCGCAATTCTACAAGCGATGCACCCGGATGCTCGTCTCCTCGGCATTGAAATCAACCCGGGCTTTTATCAATCTATTACCCAAATCTCCGACAATCGTCTTATCGCCCATCTTGGGAGCGCTCATGAATTGCAAAGTATCCTCGCTGAATATCATTTGAATTCACCAGATGTTATTATTTCGGGAATTCCCTTTTCCCTGATTGATGAGAGCCTCGGCACTCAAATTATCCGGGAAATTTCATCTGTTTTACCGGATGGCGGCCGGTTCCTTGCGTATCAAATTCGGGATCGCGTCGCGGAGCTTGCCCTGCCGCTGTTGGGGGAGGCGAATGTTGAAGTGGAGTTTTTGAATATTCCGCCGGTGCGGGTATTTTGTTGGGAGAAGTAAATCGTTCTATACTACAATCTGCAAGAGATTGTTTTTTAAGCTGCTTGTAATACTATAACGAGATTTAGGATTTTGCATTTTTCAGCCGTAATTTAGTTGATCTAACCCTATCAACGGATATAGATTTATGGTAACACCTTGTCCTGAGATAGCACTTACCTTGCCCGAGATATCGAATCTTTTTGAGGAATTGGATTCCTACCACTCGATATTTAGCCTGCTGTTTCGTCGTAGCGAGCAAGGGCGTCATGCTTAATTCATAACTTCTCGCCTTATTCACCGCTTGTTTCTGCAAAAGACCCGCTATTATATACGCCCGTTGCAAAGTTAAACGGCTTCGTCACAATAATTGGTTACAAAACCTGTTGATTGCTGCCTCACTGAATGGAGTTAGGCAGCACAGCAATCCGTTATAATTAGAAATATTCAACGTGCTTTATTATATTTGCCGGCTGAGAACAATTAATACCTTTGGAAGGAAAAACAGTAATGCAGAAAAAATTATTATGGGTGATTCCAATTCTTTTAATCCTTATTCAGTTTATTCCGGTTGACCGAAGTAACCCACCGGCTGGCGACGAAATGTATATTCCGACCGAAATTCAAACCATTTTCGAAAGATCTTGTAATGATTGCCATACCAACATCACCAACTGGCCATGGTACTCCTATGTCGCCCCGGTTTCTTTTTGGATTGCAAACCATGTTCACGATGGCCGCAAGGATATGAATTTCTCCGTTTGGGGGGATTATTCGGTGAAGAAGAAACGACACAAGTTGGAAGATATAAAAGAATTGGTCGAAATCGATGAAATGCCGCTTTGGGAGTACACCTTAATTCACAGTAGAGCAAAACTAAGTGATGCGGATAAGTTAAAGATTTATAAATGGGTGGACGCGGAGCTGGAAAGATACCCGATGGACCCCCCCAAATAATAACGTTCTCTTAACCAACTTTTTACAATTTTTATCTCAAAAATGAGGTTTTGAAATGAAAAAAGTAAAATGTGTCATCTGTCTTTCTCAAAAAGGAAAACGCCTTTGCAAAATAAACAATGATGCCTTGATATGCCCGGGTTGTTGCGCGAAAAATCGAAACCCGGCTTGCGAAGGATGCCATTATTATACCCAGGCAGAAAAATACAGCAAGGAAAAAGAGACTGCTCCAAAAAGCGAACATTTTATCGCCCGCATCGATCCGGAAGTGGAGGAAATTATCGATAGCGCTTTGGGGATGATTGAGCGGGGAAAAATAATGGTTGCGGAAGGTATTATAAATGGTATGTATGAAAAGAATCCTGATTTGCATATCGTACAATATGCAATGGGCGTTGTGCAGATAAAAAAAGAGCGTTATGAAGAAGGAATTAAATTTTTCGATAAAGCGATCAAGATTTTCCCCTTTTTTGTAGAAGCTTGGTTTAATAAGGGTGCTTGCAGTCAACAATTGCTGGATATTGAAGGAATGATTGTTGCTTTTCGAAAAGTTATGGAATTGGGTGATCCGAAAGAAAGCTTTGTCAGCCATGCACGATCAATGCTCGACGATCTTGAGAAAGGGGTACTCCGGGATGCCGGCATTAGCCTGGATGAATATTTGGAAGCCAAACACATTTTTGATGCGGCATTTATCAAAATGCAAAATTCTCAATGGGAAGAAGCATTAGCAGGCTTCGAAAAAACCGTCGCAATCAATTCCACACACACCCAATCCTATGGCAATATGGGAATCTGTTTTGCCAAGTTAAATCGAAAACAGGAAGCGCTGCTTGTTTTTGACAAAGCTTTGGAACTCGATCCAAACTACGAGCCAGCGCTGTTAAACCGGGAGATTGTAAGCCAACTCGAAGATGGAGAGCCATTACCGGATGGCGAAATGCGAACGATGGAGTATTACAAAGATTATGGAGGTGAAAATAAATCCTTGATAAAGGATTTTCTTAAGAATATTTTGCCATCCCCTAAATAAAGCGCAATTTTATCGAGCATCGAGCATCGAGCATCGAGCATCGAGCATCGAGCATCGAGCATCGA
>CAXHHS010000432.1:0-6244 GCA_964015645.1 uncultured bacterium | reverse complement strand
AGATGCAATGGAGTCTCGTGGGCTCGGAGATGTGTATAAGAGACAGCTTTGTACATCGCCTCATCAACTTGCACATCTACGGCGTACACGCCTCGTGCCGGGATTAATTTGTCGGCATGATCCACTTCGATGTTCGCGGTGGGGAACCCCATTTGCTTCCCCCGCCCATCACCCCGTTTAACCGTGCCATGAACCATATAAGGCCGGCCCATAAAAAAAGCGGCATTTTCCACATCGCCTTCTTCAATCAACTTGCGGGTGAAGGTACTGCTAACGAGCTGCCCGTCTTTTTCCAATTGCGGAACCTGGTGCACGGAAAATCCCCACTGGCTGCCCATTTGTTTAAGCTCTTCAATTCCGCCTTCACGGTTGCGTCCAAAATGATGGTCGTAGCCGATGACCATCTCTTTTACGGATAATTTTTTAACCAAAACATCTTCGATGAACTCCGCCGATGAAAACGAAGCAAACGCCGGGGTAAAGTGGATGACAATCGTTCTATCAACTTGCGCTTCAGCAAAGATTTGTAATTTCTCTTCCGTGGTGGTTAATATTTTGATATCGACGCCGGTTTTATTGCCAACTACTTTTTTGGGGTGGGGGTCGAAGGTAACGATGGTGGTTGATAGGCCCGGGTTTTGCCGGGCAATTTCTTCAATCTTTTCTAAAATGGATTGATGTCCTAAATGAAAGCCATCAAACGTGCCAACCGTAACAACGCTTTTTTTGCCAGGTTCTATATCCGAAATATTACGATATACTTTCATTTGCCTGTAGTTGCCTCTGGAATTCTTCGATTGTAAGCGCATTTTTAAGATGATACTCGCCCACGGATGTGCGAGTAAGTGCTTTAACATGCCCGGCTGTGTCTAGTTTTCGGGCAATATCCCTGGCAAGTGTACGGATATATGTTCCCCGCCCGCATAAAACACTAATGGTGATCGATTGTTGATCCCGTTCTAATAAGCTGATTTCATAAATCTGCACTTTTTTAAATAAACGTGGTACTTCTTTGCCGTCGCGGGCGAGTTTGTAGAGTCGTTTCCCTTTATATTTTGCAGCAGAGTAGGCAGGGATTTCCTGCTCGATCTGCCCCAGGAAAGATTTTAATACATTGTTGATTTGTTCTTCAGAAAGGGACGGAACCGGCTTTTCGGTAATAATATTTCCGGTTAAATCCATCGTATCGGTTTCGCTGCCCAGGGAAATTTGAGCGATATATTCTTTTGGTAAATTCATTAATTCGGATGACAGCTTTGTGGCAGGTCCCAGGCAAACTAACAACACGCCGGTAGCAAAGGGATCCAATGTGCCGGCGTGCCCCACTTTTTTGATGCTGGTGAGGCGCTTTATTTTGTTTACGACATCAAAAGACGTCCAGTCGACCGGTTTGTTGAATACAAGTATTTTCCCTTCACCGGGTAGGTGGAAATTATTTCGCATTATCTTCTTTTTTAATCGTTTCTAAAATTTTATCGATCTTTCGAGCGTATTCCATTGTATCGTCTACAAAAAACCGCAGCTCTGGGACAAAGCGCATTTTTATTTCCGGGGCAATTTCGTTACGGATGTAATTTTTTGCCCTGGTTAATACATCCAGTGTTTTTTGCGTTACATCCTCATCTCCCAGAACCGTAAAATAGATAGATGCAATTCGTAAGTCCGGACTCATTCTCACATGGGTGATTGTTGTAAAGCCTTTATCGGGATCTTTCACTTTCCTATCTACAACAATACTCACTAACTCTTTTATACGATCCGCAACTTTCCGCTGGCGTACAGATTCTCCGGCCATCACATCCTCCCTGGTTGTGGAGAGGTAAAGGGTTAAGGAGTAAGGAAAAATCTAAGCTATCTTCAATTTATCCTTACTCCTTAATCCTTTACCCTTTGTTAAAGGTATTCAATCGAATGATCGGTAACTTCCGCTTCATGATTGTTGTCAATTATTTTTAAAATTGTGTTGATGCTCTTTTCGAGGAATTTATAATCGTTCCCAACCTGGGCAATTCCTAACTGAGCGCGTTGCCATTTATCCATATAATCAACTTCCGCAATAGAGACATTAAATTTCTTTCCGATTCGATCTTTAATGCTCCGAATAACAGCACGCTTTTCTTTAAGCGAGGTGGCGCCCAATAAATAAAGGTCAACGGTTAATACTGCTACAATCATTCTCTGAAAAAGGGGTTGATTTTTTTCTTATATTAATTCAGAACACAAGGTTGTTAAGCCCGGCTAAGTGTTTGCGCCTCCATCACAATTTCGTAAGCTTCAATAATATCACCCTGTTTAAGGTCATTGAAGTTCTCGATACTCATACCGCATTCGTAACCGGATTGCACTTCTCGCACGTCTTCTTTAAATCGTTTGAGGGAGGCGAGTTTGCCGTCATAAATTTCGACTTCGTTACGAACCAGGCGAATATTGGCATTTCGGGTAATTTTTCCATTTAAAATGTAACATCCGGCAATAGTACCAAGACGCGAAATTTTAAATATCTCTCGAACCTCTGCTGCGCCAAGCACAACTTCTCGTTCAATTGGCTCAAGCATACCTTCCAGTGCCTTTTCGACATCTTCAATAGCATCATAAATAACTTTATACTGGCGAATATCGACAGTTTCTTTTTCGGCCAACGCCTTAGCATTAACGGTTGGCCGAACATGAAAGCCGATAATGATTGCCTGCGAAGCAGCGGCAAGAATAACATCGGATTCTACAATTGGGCCTACAGCGCGGCGAATAACTTGTATTTCTACTTCATCTGTCGAAAGACGCAGTAGGGAATCCGTTAACGCCTGTGCAGAGCCATCGACATCCGCTTTAACAATCAACTTAAGCTCTTTTACATTACCGGCTTTGATTTGTTTAGATAATTCATCCAATGTTAGCAGTTTTACCTGGCGGAAATCCTGCTCGCGCTTTAATTGCTGACGGCGCTGGGAAATATCCTTAACCATTTTTTCTTCCGCCATCACAATAAAACGGTCGCCGGCTTCCGGCACGCCGCCAATCCCTAAAATTTGTACCGGTGTTGAGGGACCGGCAGATTCAACGCGCGAGCCTCTTTCGTTTAGCATTGCGCGAATTTTCCCCCAATGCTGCCCGATAACAAAGCTATCACCAACTTTTAAGACGCCTTCTTCTACCAAAACGGTGGCAACAGGGCCTTTGCCTTTATCTAACAGCGCTTCGAGAACGACGCCACGGGCATGCTTTTGCGGGTTTGCTTTCAGGTCTAACAATTCCGCTTCTAATAAAATTTTCTCTAATAATTCCGGTACATTATGGCCGGTTTTGGCAGAAACTTCTACCGCCTGGTACTGGCCGCCCCAATCTTCTACCATTAGATTGCGATCGGCAAGTTGCTTCCGAATCGCATCCGGATTTGCAGCAGGCTTATCGACTTTGTTGATCGCGACAACAATCGAAACACCTGCTGCTTTTGCGTGGTCGATTGCCTCTTCAGTCTGGGGCATTACTTTGTCGTCTGCGGCGACTACCAGAACAACGATATCTGTAACCTGGGCGCCGCGGGCGCGCATGGCGGTAAAGGCTTCATGCCCGGGTGTATCCAAAAAAGTGATTTGGCGGTGGTCTTTCAACTCTACTTCGTAGGCTCCAATGTGCTGCGTAATACCACCGGATTCCCCGGCAACTACATTCGTATCGCGAATGTAATCTAAAAGGGAGGTTTTTCCATGATCGACGTGCCCCATAATGGTTACCACCGGCGCCCGGGGTTGAAGGTCTTTGGGGTCGTCATCTTCATCCTGGATATCTTCCAGGTATTCGGTGCCAAATTCTTCTTCCTCTTCAACCTCATATTCAAACTCTTCGGCCAGCAGTCTAATTGTATCCATATCCAACCGCTGATTGATGGTCACAACCAATCCCAATTCCAGGCATTTTTTGATAATTTCCGGCGCTGTTACGTCTAACAAATTCGCCAGATCCTGGGTTGTAATAAATTCGGTTACTTTAATGATGTTGCTATCTTCGCCTTCTTCTCCCTGTTCGGCTTTTACTTTTTTACGCCGTTTTTTACCGGTGCCTGTATCACGCATTTCGGCTAAGGTTTTCTTTAAAGCGTCTTCAACCTCTTTCTGGTCGACTTCCTTTTTCTTCTTCTGGCGTTTTCGGCGTCCTTCTTTTTCTTTTGGCGCGGTTTCGGTTTCTTCATCTTCTTCCGAAGAGAACATTTCCGGTCTTAAATTTTTCCGCTCCCGGCGCAGCATTTCGAACGCTTTCTTGCGACGTGCGTCTTTTTCTTCCTGGGTATCTTTGCGGCGTTTTTTCTTATCTTTTTTACGATCTCGTTTTTTCTCTTCGGAACTAACATCATCTTCAGCAGCATTAGATTCTTTACCGGAGGCAGGTTTTAATTCTTCTGTTTCACCGGTTTCCGGTTCCGATTTTTGCTGCTTGGTGGTTTTTGGCTTGCGTAATTTTTTTCGCTCTTCTTCTAAACGTTGATTTTCCAGGAATTGTTTAGCAACCGGATGGTCAATGATGTCACCAACCCTTGGCTCCACTTTTTCTTCCGATTGTTCTTCTTGTATATCTTCTTCCACTTCTGTTTCAGCGTGATCATCTTCTACAGGGGTGTCATCATCAATATCTTCTGATATAACTTCTGGCTCGGCTTCAGTGGTAGTTTCTATCTCTGCTGTTACTTCCTCTGTCTCCAGAAGTTTGCCATCAGCCTCCGGCTCGGTTTCTTCCGCTATTTCAACGTCGACAGATGCTTCCGAGTCTTCCAATTCTACCACTTCTTCCGGTTGCTCAATCGCTTCGGTTACTTCATTGGCAATCTCAATTTCTTCTGTTTGTTCTTGAACACTTTCAAGAGCTTCTAACTCTTCACGATGGCGTTCCTCACGGCGTTTATGAATTTTATCGGCAACTTTTTTCTCTGCGGAAAAACGCTCCAAAATCATATCATATATTTCGTCAGAGATGCGCATATTGGGGTTGTTTACCGATACCCCTTTTTTCTCCAGGAATTCCTTGATCGTTTCCGTTGCCAGGTTTAATTCTTTGGCAATTTGAAACATTTTTTTACGCTTTTTAGCCGTTACTACCATTGATGCTCCTGTTTTAACTTTTGAATAAAGCCGGCAGCTAACCCTCCTTTGTGAACTCCCAGTATTTTATATCCTGTTATATAAGATAGCGATTTTTGTTTTGATCCGTCCGTAACCATAAAAACCGGTATTTTATGTAGCCTGGCAATAGATGCTATTTTTTTAAAAGAACTTTCGCCTAACGATTTATCCAATAGCAAAAATCCGATTTTTCCCCTTGTTAAACCGCTTTTCACTGCTTGAAAACCTTTATCGACAGCCCTCGCTTTTTGAGCAAATCCAATTAATCCAATTAAATCTGAACTTAGTGTAATATATTGTATTTCCTTCATTTAGATATTCAATTGGGTTAATATTTTTTGAGCGGTTTTTTGCCCAATTCCGGGAATTTCCAATAAACCTTGTAACCCAAGTGATTTTAATGCCTCGGCATCGTCAATGCCATTTTCTTGTAACCTCTTTACAACGGAACTTGATAAACCGGGAATATCTTCCACTGACATAGCTTCATCTTCTTCCATCGTTTTTTCGTAAAACTCACTTTCTTTGATTAATTCGATACTAACACCACTCAATTCCTGGGAAAGTTCGCGATTTGCTTCTCCCCGGCCCATTGCCAATCCCATGTCTTTATCGGGAATGATGGCAACTGCTAAATCATCTTCCCTGGTGTAGATTACTCGAATCGGTTTTGCCGGTGTTAATACCCGGGTAATAAAAATTTCCGGTTCGGATGAAAAGGCAATCACATCGATTTTTTCACCATTTAATTCTCGCACTACCGATTGAATTCTAACACCGCGCATCCCCACACACGCACCAACAGGGTCAATGCGTTTATCGATAGATTCCACGGCAATTTTGGAGCGTTCGCCGGGTTTGCGGGCAACTTTTTTAATCTCTACAATACCGTCAAAAATTTCCGGCACTTCGATTTCAAAAAGGCGGATCAAAAAGCGTTTATCTGCCCGGGAAACGATAATTTCCGGGCGATGATTTCTACGCCGCCGCCGGCGATTGTCCTGCTCCTCTGGAGGCTCCGAGAGCATATCCGGCTTAATTACCTCTTTAATTAATGCTCGCACACTATCGCCCCGCCGGAGCTTCTCCTGTCTCTTATACACATCTGACGCTGCCGACGAGCTTCTTGGTGT
>CAXHHS010000431.1:0-6247 GCA_964015645.1 uncultured bacterium | reverse complement strand
GCTTTTTCCGCAGACTCCAAACCGCTTTCGCTATGCACCATCCGGGTAACTTTCTGTGCCAGGGTGCGTTGGGCATCGCGCTGCTCCGGGCGTTCTTCCATTGCCGATTGCAGTTCAGCAATTTCGGATTGGGTGAGCCAGGTAAAGTATTTCAGGTATCGAATCGCATCGGCGTCATCGGTATTAATCCAAAATTGATAGAATCGATATGGTGATGTCATTTCAGCATCAAGCCATACTGCCCCGGCTTCGGTTTTGCCGAATTTTACACCGCTGCTGGTGGTAACCAGTGGCGAAACAATGCCGTGGGCTTTACCGCTGCGCAATCGCCGAATTAAATCCGCCCCGGAAAGAATATTGCCCCATTGGTCGCTGCCGCCCAATTGCAAGTTGCAACTGTAGCGATCGTACAGCACTAAAAAATCGTACGCTTGCAGTAGCATGTAGCTAAACTCGGTGTAGGTAATGCCATCTTCCGATTCGATGCGTCGTTTTACCGACTCTTTGGCCAGCATATTATTCACCGTAAAATATTTGCCAACATCCCGCAAAAAGTCGATAAAGCTAATGCTGCCCAACCAATCGAGATTATTGATCAATTTTGCCGGATTTTTTTGAGAATCGAAATCCAAAAACCGGCTGAGCTGATCGCGAATTCCGGCAACGTTTTCGTCGGCTTTTTCTTTCGATAAAAGCTGCCGTTCCTGGGTTTTGCCACTGGGGTCGCCAATTAAACCGGTGCCGCCGCCGCACAACGCAATGGGCGTGTGGCCAAACCGCTGCAAGCGCGCCAAATTCATGATCATCAACAAACTGCCCACATGCAAACTGGAGGCAGTGGGATCGAACCCGATATAACCGGTCAATTTTTCTTTGACAATGGTTTCTTCAACCCCTTCAGTTGCATCGTACAGTAAACCGCGCCATTTAAATTCATCGTACAGGCTGTTACTCATTTGTTTGAAGACCTCTTTTTGATACTTGAAATTTGAAACTTGAATTTGGCTGTTTATTTCGTTTACAAAGGGCAGAGCGCTTTAGTTTTATTGTGGATTGCCTACTGCCTACTTAACTTGCCACTTGCTACTTGATTTTATACTGCTTCTCCAACCGCTTCATCTCACGCTGCTTTTCGCGGGCGGCAATATCCTGACGTTTATCATACTTTCGTTTACCGGAGGCCAGGCCAATTTCCACTTTTGCCCAGCCGTTTTTGAAATAGACTTTTGTAGGAATCAACGTTATCCCTTTTTCCAGCACTTTACGATGCAGCTTTCGAATCTCATCGCGATGGAGCAGCAATTTACGCTTCGCTTCCGGAACGTGGGTGATGTACCCGGCATTTTCGTACAACCCGATGTGCATGCCAATCAACCACAATTCATCTTTGATGATACGAGCATAGCTATCGGCAAGGCTGCATTTACCGGCGCGCATCGATTTGACTTCGGTTCCTTTTAATACAATCCCCGCTTCCAGCGTTTCCGAAATATGGAAGTCAAAGCGTGCTTTTTTATTCGTCGCTATAACTTTGATATTTTCACTCATTGTATATCTTCATTTTTGAACTTGAAAAAATAGAGAATTACTGAAGGCGATTCAAGTGAAATATGAGTTGATATTTTATTTTCATTTGACAAAAAAACATTTGTAACTATATTTGTTACGGATTATTTGTGAGTGAGTATATGAATACCAGTAGTAAATTTGTAGTCGCAACCCACATTATGGCGGGTTTAGCGGGCAAACGGCTGGCTTATGGGCCAATGGAAACAACCAAATCAAGTTTCCTTTCCCGCAGTGTTAATACCAACCCGGTCGTTATTCGCAGGATATTGGGAATGCTACGAAAAGCCGGCCTGGTAATTTCCCAAACCGGCCCGGATGGCGGCTCGCGATTGGCGCTTCCGCCGGAACAAATATCGCTTCTGGATATTTACGAAGCGGTTGAGGAAGGAGATATCTTCCATCTGCATTACAATTCTCCCGATGAATGCTGCCCTTTTGGTGCAAATATTCAAGGTACGCTTTGCGAAATAATGTGTGAAGCCACTTCCGCAATGAAAAATATTCTCGCGCAAAAAAAACTACGCGATATTGCAGAAGATATAATGAATCGCTCCGGGATAACTGAATTGGTAGCAAAAGGATATACTCCCGATCAAATTCAAGAGCAATTTGATGTCAAATGTGGGAAGCTCGTCAAGAAAAAAGTCGTTTGATATTTTTTTGTGAAAATTTGTAACTACCATTGTTACGATAAATTTATCACTTTAGGGTTAGGAGAAAATTATGCTGGCAATTTACGGGTATTTAAATAAGAAAATTTTATTTAATAAGTTTGATAAGACAGTAAATCCCGAAGCACTCGATCAGAAAACGTTATCTTTCCCAGTTTCAAATTTGCTTCCGGCTAAGCTCGAAATCTATCCTAATCAAATTCCAAAAAATTTTCCAATTACAAGTTTAAACCGATTAAATTGTTGCAGACATAACGAGTACATGGCTCCATTGCCGCCCACCTCATAGCGACAATTTTTTTGACGTTACCTGCAACAACAATAGTTACAAGCACTTACACATCATACAAAAGGGAGTATAAGTATGGAGAATTCCGCAAGCCCCCAAAACCAGTTCGATAAAAAGGTCGTCTCCTATGCAAATTGGGTAGTTCGCTGGCGCTGGCCGATTGTTATCCTTAGTATTATTGCAGCAATTTTGATTGGCAGTGGCGCGCAGCATCTTTGGTTTGCAACCAATTATCGTGCTTTTTTTGGCGAGGACAACCCCCAGCTCGTTTCGTTTGAAGCCATCCAAGATCTCTATACTAAAAACGATAATATCCTCTTTGTTCTCGCCCCGGAAAATGGCAATGTATTTACCCCCAACGCACTCGCAGCGGTAGAAGAAATTACTGCCGCAGGCTGGAAAATTCCGTACGCTATTCGAGTCGATGCGCTCACGAACTTTCAACACACCAGTGCGGAAGATGATGACTTAATTGTGCAGGATCTGATTATCGATCCATTAAATCGCAGCACTGATGAATTAGCAGCGGCACGGAAAATCGCCCTGGATGAGCCGATTCTATCCAACAACCTCATCAATTCTCGCAGCCATGTAACCGGTGTAAATGTCACCCTGCAATTGCCGGGCAAAAGCATTACGGAAGTGCCGGAAGCAGTTGCCTATGCACGAAATTTAGCGTCAGAAATCGAATCTCGTTATTCCGGTTTAAAAATATATCTTACCGGCACTTCCATGCTAAACAACGCGTTTTCGGAAGCGGGAATAAATGACATGCAAACCCTGATTCCGCTAATGTATCTCGTGATGATTATCGTAATGATATGGCTGCTGCGTTCCTTCAGCGGCACATTTGCCACTGTTATGGTAATCACACTTTCGACCATCGTTGCAATGGGTCTGGCCGGATGGTTTCGCACTGGCTTAACACCGCCATCCGCCCAGGCAACTACCATGATTATGACACTGGCAATCGCCGATAGCATTCATGTTTTGGTAACAATGCTGCGCGAAATGCGCCGTGGCCGCAGCAAGCGCGAGGCCATTATCGAGAGCTTGCGAATCAATATGCAGCCGGTATTTTTAACCAGTGTTACCACTGCAATCGGTTTTTTGAGCATGAATTTTAGCGAAGTTCCGCCCTTTCGCCATTTGGGAAATATTACCGCCGTTGGTGTTATGGCAGCCTTTGTTTATTCAGTGCTCTTTTTGCCGGCACTGATGTCGATTTTACCGGTTCGCACCAAACAAACAGACAGCAATGGCAATGCTGTTTTTAATCGTTTTGGCGATTTTGTTGTAAATCGCCGGCGGCCTTTGTTGTGGGGATCAACAGTTGTTCTACTGTTGCTGGCAGCCGCCATTCCCCAAAATGAACTGAATGATCGATTCATCGATTATTTTGATGAGAGCATTACCTTCCGTACCGATACTGATTTCACAACAGAAAATCTCAGCGGCATTTATCGCCTGGAGTATTCTATTGGCGCCGGGGAGAGCGGCGGTATTAGCAATCCGCAATATCTTGAAAAATTGGATGAGTTTTCCCAATGGTATCGCCAGCAGCCCGCGGTTGTGCATGTCAATACGTTTAGCGATGTTATGAAGCGGCTCAATAAAAATATGCATAGCGATGAAGATGCCTGGTATCGCCTTCCGGATAATCGCGAATTAGCCGCGCAATACCTGCTGTTGTACGAAATGTCTTTACCCTACGGATTGGATTTGAATAACCAGATCAACATCGATAAATCCGCCACTCGTTTTATCGTAACAATTGAGAATGTATCTTCTCGCGAAATGCGCAACATGGCTTCCGCCGGAGAGCAATGGTTACACGATAATACCCCGGAGCCAATGCACACCACTGCTGCCAGCACTGCTTTAATGTTCTCCTACATTTCCGGTCGCAACATTAAAAGTATGCTTGGCGGAACCACCCTCGCATTAGTTCTTATCTCAATTTTATTGATTTTTGCCCTGCGAAGTTTAAAATTTGGCATCCTGAGCTTAATTCCTAACCTGGTACCGGCAATGCTGGCATTTGGGCTTTGGGCGTTGCTTGTGGGTCAAGTAAATATCGGTTTATCCACAGTAATCGGAATGACACTCGGCATTGTTGTTGATGATACAATCCATTTTATGAGCAAATATATACGTGCGCGCCGCGAGCAGAAATTGTCTCCCGAAAACGCAGTGCGGTATGCATTCTCCTCCGTTGGAGTAGCGTTGGTTGTCACATCAATTATACTGGTTGCCGGTTTTGCGATTCTTTCTTTCTCGGCATTTGATATGAATTCCGGGATGGGCAAACTTACTGCGATTACCATCTTTTTTGCTCTCGCTGCCGACTTTTTCCTTCTGCCTCCATTATTAATGAAATTGGAAGCGAAAAAGGCCACAGAACCGTTTTCTGAAACGGTTATTAACGAAGAACCTGTTCCGGAACCGATTCGGATTCGGGAAAAATAATGGAAGTTGGCAAGTTGAAAGTGAACTAAAGTAAGCTAAAGTTAAAAGGAGCATATAATGAAATTGCAAAATTCCCTCTTCGTATTTCGGATAATTCTTCTAACCATATTGATGTTTACCCTGGACGGGTTGTCAAATTCCCCGGAGCAAAAAGGCATGGAAATCGCCCTGGAAGCGGATAAACGCGATACCGGTTTCAACGATTTTACTGCCGATTTAGAAATGATATTACGAAATCGTCATGGTGAGGAAAGTACACGTATTATTCGCAATAAAACGCTGGAGCAAACAGATGACGGCGACAAATCCATGGTAATTTTCGATAAGCCGCGCGATGTGAAGGGCACTGCTTTTCTTTCCTTCACCCATAAATCCGGGCCGGATGACCAGTGGCTTTACCTGCCGGCGTTAAAACGAGTGAAACGTATTGCATCCAACAATAAATCCGGGCCATTTATGGGCAGCGAATTCGCGTATGAAGATATTTCCTCCCAGGAAGTGGAAAAATACACCTACAAATTTTTGAAAGATGAAGTGTTGGAAGGCCAGGATTGTTTCGTCATCGAACGCTACCCGGTAGACAAAAACTCCGGCTACACCCGGCAAGTTGTTTGGATCGATAAAACCGAATACCGCACCCAGAAAACGGAATTCTATGACCGCAAAGACGCCTTGCTGAAAACTCTCACCTTTCACGATTACCAGCAATATCTTGATAAATACTGGCGAGCGGATCGTATGGAAATGGTTAATCATCAAACCGGCAAAAGCACTACCCTGCTCTGGGAAAATTACAAATTCGCCAACGGCCTTTCCGAACGCGATTTCGATAAAAACAGCTTGAAAAGAGCCAGGTGATTGCGGATTGCGGATTGCGGATTGCGGATTGCGGATTGCGGATTGCGGATTGTGGATTGTGGATTTACAGATCTGAAATCCGAAATCCAAGCATAAAAAATCAAGAGGAAAATGAAGCCATGTTTAACAAAACATATTTAAAGAATGAATCCCAAATCCGAAATCTACAATCCGAAATCGTAGCGGTTTTAGGGTTTATATTGATGTTAAGCATCGGTGGGTTTGCCGGCGAGTGGTCCGGTTACATTGCGACTGAGTCACGGCTTTTTCCGCAATCGCCATTGGCGGGAGTGCAGCATGGCAGCAGCTTTTCGCTTTCTTTTCAACCGGAGTTTTATCACGATTGGGCACGGGGCGATCACCTGTCTCTTATACACATCTGACGCTGCCG
>CAXHHS010000430.1:0-6267 GCA_964015645.1 uncultured bacterium | reverse complement strand
TTTAATACGTGCGTCTTCAGTTGTAAATCTCCAGTTCATTCGAATGGCATCTTTATTTCGTTTTATTTGCCAGGCAGCAACTTCACGTTTGAGAGTTTGCTGATCAGGGATACGTCGATTTAAGCATTGTCTTTGCAGAACACTAAATTCGATTTCAGCCATGTTTAACCAACTGCCATGTTTGGGTGTATATATAAATTCGAGTTTTTCTAAAATACGTCGAGCCTCTTGGGGCTGGAATGCTTCATAGAGCGAAGCACCCTTATGAGTATTTAGATTATCCATTACAACGGTAATCTTTTCAGCGTTTGGGAAATGGGTATCTACTAACTCTTTCATGAGATGTGCCCAATCAATTTTTGTGCGCTGATCGGTTACTTTTAGATGTCGCCATCCCTCAAGTGGAGCAAAGAGTATGAATAGATTACTCACCCCATTTCGTTCATATTCACTATCATACTTGCGAGGCTCCCCCGGCTTTGTTGGCAATGGAATTCGGATTTCTTTCACTTGTTGTTTGCTGGTTTCATCCATGCAAATCAATGGATATTTTAAATAATGAGGACGATGATACACACCAAGAACAGTTTCCATCGCACAAACAAATTCAGCATTGGCTTTGGGAGGAATACACCATTGTTCCTTCAACCAGGGTTTAAGTTCATTTTTTTTAATGTTAATCGAACCGTTTCATCACTGATGCTATCTACAATGTTCAACTCTACTAAACGATCGGCTAACAATTGCATCGTCCAGCGTTCGCGACCTTCGGGGGGTGTCGAACAACTAATCGCTATCAAATGGGCTTCTTTCTCTCCATCCAATATACAAGCCTTAGACCGATATGGGCGCTTGTGGTTGAGAGCTGCTTGTATGCCTTCTTCTACAAAATTCTTACGAGTTCGCTCAACTGTGGAAATACTTGTGTCCAATATCTCTGCTATTTCTGAATCCAGTCGGCAAACACGACATTCACTTTCATCGGCTTTTAAAAGAATGCGAGCCCGAGTTAATTTCCTCGCTGTAGCTTTACCTTTTGAAATGAGTGCTTTAAGTTCCTCGCGCTCCGAACCTGTAAGGGTAACTTTATATCGCTTTGCTGGCATTTTGATTCCTTTCAACTTAGTAAAATGATTCGTTCAGTAATTCCTGAAAAAATATGAATAATAATCCAGCAAAACAACATTGGCGGTCTACTAGACAGATTTATTCATTTACAGCTTGGGCAGGGTCTATAATATTTAGGACGAGTTTCGTTCGAATCCAAAAGCGTGGGTGCCAAATTCAGCGCCCATATTCATTCCTTGAGCTGCTTGCTTCAATTCTTCCGGAACATCACCACAGAAGAAGAAAGGGCCCGGCACTGCAATTTGAGACAAATTGGGAAAGTGATGAGCTGCCGTTCCCCCCAGGTGAGCACCCAATGCTGCGCCATCCTTAAATAGATCGTGCACAAATATAGCGTTTTCTTCATCAGCGAAATAACATTCCATTTTAAGGGCATCCGGTTCATTTTCTTTCATCTCTTTGAGAACTTCCTTATAAATAGCCTTGAGTTCATCCAATTTTCCGGGTTTGGCAGTCCACTTATAAAACACCGTAATTTCTTGATTTTTCATTTCATCTCCTTTTTAGTAATTAATATTTACATTAATGATCAATATTTACAGAAAAAAGATAAGGCACAAATACCCCTATTACAAGTATGCTTTACGACACAATAAGGGGTTGTTTGTGCCACAATTTCTATTTATCTTTAAATAAAAATGAGGATACGAGAATATGAAACATATTAGTATTTTAGTTCCGGCAGGAGATGCTATCCTGGATACAATTATCGGATCACTTAATCTCTTTAAGATGGCAAATGCCTATCTAAAACGAACCGGGCAATCGCAAGAGGATAAGTACAAAATAGATTTAGCGGGTTTAACAAAGGAGACTGTGCGCTATAATGGTTTTTTCCAGGTAACTCCTACGAAAACCATACATCAAATACCGAAAACCGATTTAATTATAGTCTCTGCCATAAGTGGAAATATTGAGAAAGAATTAGAGACGAATGCTCCATTTATAGATTGGATAAAAAGAAATCGAATTGAAAATGATGCAGAAATTGCCAGTTTATGTAAAGGTGCTTTTTTATTAGCTGAAACAGGTTTACTAAACGGAAAGTCATGTGCCACACATTGGACTGTTCATGAAACGTTTAAACAAAAGTATCCTCAAATAAACTTGAAGCCGGAGAATATTATTAATGAAGATAATGGTATTTATTCTAGTGGAGGCGCCTACTCATTCCTTAATTTATTGCTCTATTTAGTAGAAAAATACTATGGAAGAGAAACAGCAATATGGTGTTCAAAAGTATCTGAAATAGATTTTGATCGTAGCGACCAAAGCCATTTTATCATCTTTAAGGGACAAAAAGAACATACTGATGAGCCAATAAAAAAGGCACAGATATTTATTGAGAACAACTTTGAAGGAAAGCTAAGTATTGAGGAATTAGCTAACAAGTTTGCGATCAGCAGAAGAAATTTTATTCGCAGGTTCAAAAAAGCGACATATAATACGCCAATAGAATACATACAACGAGTAAAAGTAGAAGCTGCTAAAAAAAGCCTGGAATCTTCCACTTTAAATATCAACCAGGTTATGTATAATGTAGGATATAATGACGAAAAGGCATTTAGAAAGATATTTAAAAAATACACAGGATTATCGCCATTGAAATATAGACGTAAATATAACCGGGAAATGGCATTCTCGTAATTCTATATCGATACGAAAAATCTTCGAAATAACCCAGCTCATTTCGAAGGTTAATCCACCAGGCTATTACTGAATAAGCGCCAACCACTTTTGGTTAAATTTAACACCGCTTTCGTCAGTTATTTTCAAAGCGAGATCTACCGGTTTGCCAAAAGCTGCGGATAATTCAGAAACAGGCTTTTTGTTGTTCACACCAACTGCATCCTGAAATTGCCATTCGCCTTCAAAAAATTTAAAATAGAGACGGAACTTTGCTTTGGGAGATTTAAGGCTGGTTTTAAAGCATTTTTCTTTATTATGGGCTAAAGCCTCACCAACGGTTTCCCAACCGATGGGTGGAGCGAGCGTCGTAATGTCCGGCACGTTTCCGCAAGATCGATTATTACGCTTTGTAGCGGAAAGGGTAATAAAGCCGTCGATAATCGATTTATCGGATAAAACGCTTTCCAGGTTATAACTTACCTCTTTGCAAGTGTATTCGACAAGGTGTACGGCATGGCTGGTACTGCTTTTGGAATGCAAAAACTTGTGAACCATTTTCTGCTTTTTCTGGAAGAAATTCGCCACATTGCTAACAATTTTATCGAACCCCTCCTGGGCAGTTTGATATTCTGCCATCCGGGCGGTGGTATCCATTGGTGTAGTTTCTTCCTGGGAAAAACAGCAAACGGCCAGGAACAATATAAAAAACATGCTAAATATGCGAATTTGAAAAGTCTTCATTTTACGTCCCTACTCCGAATCGTTAGACCTTATTTTTCCGCAATGTAACAAACAAAATTCTTAAATAAGTGATTAAATCTATTTTAATGGAATGTTTCGAGGAAATTCGGAAGGCGGATCTGCGGCTAATATAATCGCGTTTCCAGCAGCATCGGGATATTGATCGATTTATCCAATAATTGACGGCACTCCATAATTTGCGAAATGTGCCGCTCGCTATGATCTGCGTAAAGTTCCAGAAGGTTGCGGAGAGAAACTTCTCCTATTTCGGGGTGAATGCCGGTTTTTTGCCAATCGCTTTCAGTGGCTTTATGAAAAATCGCCGAAGTGGTTAAGCGCAGCGTTTCGAAAAGCTTAATGGCATTATAAAACGCCGCCATATCCATATTTTGGTAATCGAACACTTCCGCCCAGACATTTTGATCGTAAAGCGCGAAGCGTCTATCGGCTTGCGTAAATGTTTGCCGTATTCGAGCTGCGCCCATTATTTCGGAATCTGCCAGGTGAACAATTATCTGGAAAATCGACCATTTGCCTTCCCGGGGATACATTTTTAACTCATTTTCCGAAAGCCCTTCCAAAATCTGCTTAATGCGTTGAGGGCCAGTATCGTAAACGCGGAGCAACTTTTTAATATCAAGGTTTTGGTAAGCGGTTGGGAATTTTCCATTATCAGGCATAGCGTTTCCTTTCTTTTTTGTAAAAAACTTTACAGGTCTACGGGCTTTTCTTTCACAAGTTTTGATTTTGTAAAGGGTATTTTGAAGGTCAACAGCCCATTCACCACCATCACGCCCAGTAGAATAAACGCACAGCCAATGTAGGCATTCCAGGTTAATCGTTCATCCAGTACAACAATTCCTAAAATGACGCCAAAAATCGGCACCAAATACGTTACCATCGAAATATAAGAGGCGCTTACACGCTCTATCAAATCGTAATAAACGATGTATGCTAATACGCTTCCGAGGATTGCCAATGCCAGCATCGATCCCAGTGATTCCGGCGACGGCATGGGTAAAGAGAACGGCTGCTCAAAAATCAACGACAGGGGAAGCAAATAAACCGCTGCCACACCTAATTGAGCAGTTGGCGCAACCAGCTTCGGCAATCCCAACAGGTATAGGCGAGTGTAAACAACCGAAATACCATAGCAAAAAGCGGCGCCGGTAACAGCCAGTAATCCCCAGGTGGTTGCCTTCACGCCACCCCAAAACGAGGGGGCAACTAATAAAACCAGGCCCCCAAAACCGATAATCGAACCGATTATTTTTGCTGAGCTTAGGCGATCATCCTTGGTAAACATGTGAGCGATAACAATCGTAAACAGCGGTGTTGTGCCATTCAAAATAGAAGCCAAAGCACTGTCGATATAAATTTCTCCCCAGCTAAACAGCGTAAATGGAACTGCGCTGCTAACGAGACCAATAAAGGCAAAGTGTTTCCAAATTGGGCCAAAAGCAGGCATTCGCCGCTTGCTAAGCCGCAGAATGATGTAAAGAATAATTGCTGCCACACCAACTCGTGTACACGCTAACGTAAATGGCGGAACATCTCTTACAGCAACTTTAATGAATAAAAACGATGGCCCCCACATGGCTGCTAAAAGAAGTAACCACAAAAAATTTTTGATTTGCATTTTTACTCCTATTGAAAACGTTTAGTATAGCTAAAAATGCGCAGCAATCTAAATGAAAATTGCGAAAATGGAGATAAGGGAAACAAGTTGCTAAAGATTTGCAAAAAAAAAGAATGGAGTGTCATTCGATTTTTGACGGGATTAACAGGATTGACATGATAAATATAATCCGGTCGATCATGTTAACCCCGTCAAAATCAGAACCTAAAACCTGATGGCCATCTATAAATTCATCAGAAGCATAAATCCGAATCCTGCGGCTAAATCCGCACCGGAAGTGCTGCCCACGCTGCATAGTTTCCGGGTGCAGTTTACTATTTGCTGTTTTTCCTGGTGCAAAATAGCGTGTATCAATTTTTTCATATTTTCGAAAAGCAAGCCTTTGCAAGCGAGGTTGAGAAAGATATTGGAAAAAATATTATCGGTTTTCGCTGATTTATAAATACGTTCGATTTGTTGGGAGAAATCTTCTTTATTTAACCGCTGAAGCAGGTTAAGCGCGATGAGCATTCCGGCAATAAAATCATCCCCGGATGGGGTTAATCCGAATCCGCAACCTTTCATCTGCTGAACGCCGGTGCTTAGATTTCCGTTTTCAAGTTCCCGGATAGCAGAAGCAATTCGCTCCATCAGTGCCTTCTCGAATCCGGATTGAAAATTTTTTAAACGAGTAGGATCAAACAAAAACGCCAGGCTTTTGGGCGGGGAAAGCGCAATCAGTATTTCTTTAAAAATCAATAAGTTACAAATAAATTTTTGAGTATCGAAATCTCTAACTTCCAGCGCAGATTGATAAATTTGTTGTGGTGCATAATGAAACCTTCTCCCTCCCCACCAAAGCGAGGTCTGATCGATTGCGAGTAAATTTCCAGGGTAACATTCGAATTTGTTGAAAACAACATTAATCGGCCCATTGCCAACCTCCGGCAAAACTACCGCCAGGAAATCGGTACCGTTCGTAAAATTAATTACTCTTTCAAATTGAGAATGGAGGCGGTATTCCCCGGGAAAAATGGTATCTCCGACGTTGATTATTTTCATTGCAAGCAAAACGGCAAAAAGTGTTCGAGTGTTTTTGTGCTCAAGTATTTTGGGTTAAAAGCATTCGAACACTTTTGTATTATTTCAAC
>CAXHHS010000429.1:0-6280 GCA_964015645.1 uncultured bacterium | reverse complement strand
ATAGGCGGAAATGGATATTGGTCGCCGGATTAAACGGATTGGGGAAATTTTGTGATAGTTCAAAAACCTCCGGCGTTGCTTCATCTATCCGCTCAATACCGGTAGTGGGATTTACACCGATGATCATACGCACAACCACCGGGTTTAAGGGGCCGTTAAAGCAGCCGCCGGTTAAATCCACCGCATCGTTTACGTAAAGCGTATCGCCGGTGCGGCTGGCACGAATGCCATTAGGAATGGAGAATGTGGCTTGTAACGCCGGACCATCCTGGTTGCCGCGCGCACCGCTTCCTGCCAAACGGGTTGCCTGGCCATCGCTTATACGTACCTCAAAAATCTGATTGGCGCAGCGCGCTACCACATATAGCTTTCCGTTAGCAAATGTTAAATGCCCGTTGTTACCTGCCGAATTCCCTATTCCACCAGGGATAAAAGCCAAATTGGATGCTGCTCCGTCAGGCGTTATTTTGACCACCCAACCGTTGCCGAAATTGCAAGTATAAAGATTGCCTTCATCATCAATCGTCAAGCCATTGGGGCAGTTAAATCGCGGGCCGGAAGAAAAAATTGTCGAGACGCCGGCCGGCGTTGTTTTGGTAATCGATGGATTTGCATTCGCGCAGTTTGTGGAAAAAACGTTGCCTTCCGGATCCACTGCCACACCAACCGGCCCAAAGATGTTAGTAGAAGTAAAGGTGCTTACCTGCCCATCCGGTGTAATTCTGCTAATGCGCCCACCGGCAATATTCGATTGAAACAAAGAACCATCCGGCCCAAAGGAATTTCCCGATGCTCCCAGGAGCCCGGTGGCAAAAACGGTTGCATCCCCGGTATGTGGATCGATTTTAAACACATTAGTGCCGTTAGAGTTGCCTAAGGTAATGCCAAAATCTGCCACATATACATAGCCATCGGCATCCACACAAACGCCGCCACTAGCGTTTAACGGCCCGGTTAATGTTTCTACTCGCACGCCATCCTCCTGGGCAACAATCATTAAAAAACTTAAACCGGTAAATATTAGGAAATACAGTAGCTTAAAATACTTCATAGGTGATCCTCCGAATTTTATTTTATAGGCACAATATGAGGATCACCTTAAAATAAGTCCATACCCTAAATGTGTGGTTTTAACTTTTTTAAGATTTGAAAATGTTGGGATGAATATAACCCGGTTGGAAAGTGGGTGGTTGATTTCCTTAAATGCACATTATTTACTTCTTCTTTTTTCTTTCTTCCAGAATGGATTCTAATTCTGCGATCACTTCGAAATCCTTGGGGCGGCCAGCGGCTCGTTTTACCTGAATGAGCTTTTCCAGGCTAATACAAAAACACTTTAAATTTATAAATTCGATTTCCTCGGAATGTGGAAGCAAATCCTGGTACCCACCACCTCCTAAAACCTCGCCAAGTAAATCTAAATTCCCAAACTTTGTTGTTAAAGTGAAATTCAATCCTTTTTTTACAGTTTCCTGGTCAAAAATAAATGGCAAACCGGGAGGCGCTCCCCGAAGATAAGGAGAATATGGTTCTAAAGTTTCTACAAGTTTTTTAATATTTTCCGGGTCACGGGCATATACAACATCAAGGTCGGATGTTGTTCGTGCAGAACCATGAGCCAATGCGGCGACTCCGCCAATGATGATAAATTTTACCTGTCCATTATGCAGGATGGGAATTAATTTTTCAAATTCAATCGGTGCCATTTAAATTCTCGAATTTCGTAATCTTTTGCCAGCCTTTTGAATTTCACTTGCAAAACGAATGAAATTCTGCATATTAAGCAAACGTTCTTCTACAGTTAATTTAAGGTTCTCTCGAATTAATGTACGATCCACATCTTTTTTGTAAAGGTCGATAATTGCCTGGATGCTATCTTGCGGCGGTTTAGCAAAGCTGTTTTTTTTCATCCGAAAATCCTATTTTTAATTGAAAACAAGATAATGAACTTTGCGATCAAAATAAAGTGTATGTATATTCTCTCGACCACGGAAGGCAATAACTCAAAACTCGAAACGCAAAACCGAGACTCTTTTCATGCCCAAAATCAAAGTGCTCCCCCCCAACATCGCGAATAAAATCGCTGCCGGAGAAGTGGTAGATCGCCCGGCATCTGTTGTAAAAGAATTGGTAGAAAACGCCATCGATGCGCAGGCAACCGATATTACCATCGTCATTTCCCAGGCCGGAAAGGAATTGATCCAGGTGATCGACAACGGTGTGGGGATGGCAGAAGAAGACGCCATGCTGGCCTTTGAACGCCACGCAACCAGCAAAATATCGGCGGTGGAAGATCTCGACAGTATTTTAACCCTCGGCTTTCGCGGGGAAGCCCTGCCGAGCATCGCTTCTGTCTCTCGCCTGGAATTGAAGACTTGTTTAAAAGACAGCAATCTCGGTACAGTGCTAAAAATTAACGGCGGCAGAATAGAGGCAAACGAAAAACTGGCCTTAAAACAAGGCACGATTATTTCTGTTAAAAACCTCTTTTATAACACGCCAGCCCGGCGCAATTTTTTACGGGCAGACACGACGGAGTTCAATCAAATTCTAAAAGTCGTCAAACGATTTTTTCTATCGTATCCCGAAATTCACTTTACACTAATTAATAATGGTGAAGAAGTATTCAACCTCCCCGATGTGCCCCTGGATGAGCGAATCGGCCAGGTATTCGGCAAAAAGTTTTACGATGGCCTGGTGTACGTAAAAGAAGAATTGAATGAAATGACCCTGGCCGGGTATGTTTGCCGCCCAGATCAAGCACGCGGGAATACTGCCAACCAGTTTATCTATTTAAACCGGCGCACAATTATCAATCGCAGTTTATCGCATGCAGTAGCGCAGGGTTATGGCAATTTGATTGATCGCGGGCGCTATCCGCAATTCGCCATATTCCTGGAAATGCCCCCGGATTTGGTGGATGTAAACGTGCATCCCACCAAAATGGAAGTGCGCTTTGCCAACGAGCGGGTTATTTACAGCCTTTTTCTTTCCGCGGTACGGAAGGCGATTCAGTCTAAAAACATCATCCCCGGTTTTACGATGCAAACCAATGAGTCGGAACGGAAGGAGATTCAGCAGCATTTCCAACAAGTTCGCCAACCGGGGGCAGGCCGGTTTCAGCCGAGAGATTATTCAGGAAAAGACGCCGGCAGCATTCCTGCTCAGCAACCACCCGGAAACCAGGCTGGCGATTTTCAACTATCTCCCCCCTCCCCTGCTCCTCCCAACAAACCGGAGACGCAAATGAAATTCACCTACGAATCGCTGCCGAAAAAGACGCCTGCCCCTAATGACACGTTTCAACCGCAGCAAACGGAGATCAAACAAGCCAGCCTTTGGCAAGTGCATAACCGCTATATTTTATCCCAAATTAAAAGCGGGTTGGTAATTATCGATCAACATGTGGCACATGAGCGGATTTTGTTCGAGCAAATTCTAAGCTACCTAAATACAGAAAAAACAGTGCCTTCTCAACAGCTCTTGTTTCCGCAGAATGTGGAGCTTTCGTTAGAAGATTACCTGGTGTTTTCGGATATTAGAGATTGGCTAAAAAAAATCGGCTTTGTGATTTCCGAATTGAGCGGCCGCACGGTGGTGATTGAGGCGATTCCGGCAGATGTGAAAGCAGGCCGGGAATCAAAAATCCTGCTGGAAATTCTCGACTTTTATCGCGAGAACGAAGGCGAAAAAATGGAGCCGCATGAAAAAATTGCCGCGGCATTTTCCTGCAAAAACGCCATCAAATCCGGGGAGAAATTGACAATAGAAGAGATGAACGCCCTGATCGATCAACTCTTCACCACCAAAGAACCGTACTTTTGCCCCCATGGTCGCCCGGTAATTGTAACGCTGGAACTGGAAGATTTGGACCGGAAGTTTAAGCGGATTAAGTAAAACCAAGATTGCGAATTGGTGATTTAGCGATTTGGCGATTTTTTTTAATCAGCCAATCGCCAAATCACAAAATCAATAAAACTTGGTGCTTATCGCATATCCATCATCGTTCTTAGTCTATATCCTGCCGGCGGCTCAAATTCGTCGGGATCGATGGTGCGGCGCGTTGCCGAGCGTAATGCGGATTCGCCTTCTAACGATCCGTCATTGGCAAAATCTTTTGTTACAACCGGAAACCCTTCCAGCGATTTTAAACTCGCAAACATATTCTCATCCATTTGAAACGGGGCATTGCCCATCCCCCCCATACCGGTGCTGCTGGAAAAGGCATCCATCATTTCCTGGAAAAATGCTGACATTTCCTGTAAGATTTCAGCAGTGTCCTCTCCGCCTTCTATGTTGTCCCAACTGGTTACCCAATGCTCGTGCGTTTTTTTTCCATCGCGATAAACTTCATACTTTATGCTGGAGTAGCCATTTTGCATTCCGCGCTCGCCGGTGTTTTTGAATTCCGATTTAAATTTGGCCATACCGGCAGTTGGAGGCGGAGGAGGCGCAGCACCGGCATTGGGCATTTTTTCTTTCATCATTTTTTCTACCATTGCACGTTTATCGGCCGGTAGATTTTTGAGCGCCTCGTTTACCTGGCTCATCGATTGATCGACAGTCGCCTGCATCTTTTTGCCCATTTCCGCGATTACTTCTTTGTTGATAACCATGTACGATTTTTCCTTGTGGTCCACAACAACCATTTCACGTTTATCGCCGCGAAAAATCATTTCATCGTTGGCATCTTTTTTGGCTTTCATTTTGAGCTTTTTGCCATCAGCCAACACCGTGGTTTCATCCGTTTCCGGCGTCGAAGTGCTATAGTCTTTTACATCGACTTTGTATTCTACGCCGGCAGTTAATTGTGCAGCAAACAACAGCACTGCAAATGCCATCATCAGAGTGGTGATCTTTTTCATAACCTTACCTCCATTTAAAATGAATCAAAAAACTTCCAATTAAAAAGAACGTCGAAATATAGGAGGATAAGTGTGAAAATCAACTTAAAACTGATTTCGAATCGAGTTATTGATTTTTCTAAAACATTTGTTTATACTCCCGTACATAGAATTGGTGATATGTACACTAAAATTAAAAAGGGATTATAATGTTGAAGATATCAGCGACTAAACTGCGTCAACATTTGTTTGATTATCTAAACCGGGCGGCAGAGGGAGAGACCATTATCATTGAACGTAAAAATCAAGAAGTTGCACGGTTAGTATCAATGAAAACTGTAGATTGGCGGAATAAAATGACCATCAAACCTGAGATACTCGTTTCCCCGGATGATTTGATTAAGCCAATGGAAGAGCTGTGGGAGACTTATACTTGAAACGGAATTATTATCTGCTCGATACCCACGCACTCATTTTTTGGAATAATCAGTTTTCAATGTCCAATGAGTTTATCAAGTTTCTTGATAAACAGAATCAAATTGGAACGCTGTATGTATCTTCCATTTCTTTTTGGGAAATTGCTCTGTTAGTTAAGAAGCAGAAACTCGCACTTTCTGATATTCATGCCTGGAAAAATGAATTGATAAATAACACCAACATAACCATCGCCGAACCTACAGTATCAGAGATGATAAATTCGACACTGCTACCCGATCATCACAAAGATCCCTTTGACCGCTTGTTGATTGCTCAAGCGAACCAACAAGAATTCTTTCTTGTGACGCAGGATCAGACTATACAAAAATATAAAGTTAAACAGTTTTGGATGTAGCGGCATAAGTATTTGCTTACAATGCCGCCATCCAAATCTGTATAAGTAACAAAATGCCAGTTTTCCGTTATTTCAGCAAGATCATCTTCTTTACCTGTATAAAATTTGCTGACTGCTCTGAATGGGGGGATACCCGGAGTTTATAGAAGTAAATACCACTGGCAACCCGCTGCCCCAACTCATCCGTTGCATCCCACTGCACGGAATACTCTCCGGCTGCACGATTCTCACTCACTAGCGTCTTCACCAATCGCCCGGAAATATCAAATATTTTTAATTCCACAAATCCGGAACCTGTGGTGAGCGAAATCGAACCATCCGGTATCTGAAATCCGATATTGGTAAGGGGGTTAAAGGGATTGGGGTAATTCTGTTCCAGGATAAATTGCGCTGGTAACTGCCCCGGTTCCGAAATAGCCGTTAAAGGCAGGCTAAACGCAGTATCCGCCACAATGTTTTCTCGCAAATCCCAGCCTTTAGCATCCGCCCAGGGTTTGTACACCGCGCGATAGAGCAGTTTGGCAGCCACCGTTATATCGCCGCCGCCGGAGAGCAAAAACTGTCTCTTATACACATCTCCGAGCCCACGAGACTCCATTGCATC
>CAXHHS010000428.1:0-6289 GCA_964015645.1 uncultured bacterium | reverse complement strand
ATTTTTGCTTGCGTTTTCTCCAGCGTTTTGCTGTAAAACACAATTAGAGCGCTGCCATTTTCTCTCGATACAACCTGGTCGGATTTGTAGAAGCCGCCTTGCAGCCCAGCGTTGGAGAAGGCCATGTAATCGGGGCCGTAATCTTCAAAAGACCAATCAAATATCGTTTTGAAAAATGTTTTTGTCGCTTCCATATCTTTTGCCGGGAACTCTACGTAATCTATTTTTTCGTGTTGTTGCATTTTTTTTCTCCTTATGCTTTCGCAATACCACCATTTTGCACCTGGTAATAATGAATCGGTGTTTCGCTGCTTTGCAGTTTATCAAAGAAATTGCGCGAGGTTGTGGTGATAAACACTTGCCCGATATCGCTCAACTGCTGCAACATTTGCTGAATGCGATTGGCATCCAATTCGCCGAAAATATCATCGAATAGCAAAATGGGTGATTGAGATCTCTGCTGCTGCAAGTAAGTAAATTCAGCCAGCTTTAAGGCGATCACGAACGTTTTATGCTCTCCCTGGCTGGCATAGGCTTTCATCGGATGGCCGTTTATCAAAAATAACAAATCATCGCGATGAGGGCCGATAAGCGTTGTGCCATAGGCGATTTCCCGGGCACGCTTTTGCTCAAATTGCTGGCGGTATGCGGCTTCCAAACTCTCAAGATTGTTTTCCGAACTGCGCTTTGCAACATTGCTCTGATAGATAATTTTAATTTTATCCGTTTTGCTGCTAAGATCCTGGTATAATTGTTTGGCAAGCTGGCTAAGATGTTCCACCGTTTCGCTGCGTTTGGCAATGATCTCCGTTCCGTGGGAAATTAAATTCTCTTCCCAGGACGCCAGCAGTTGAGGATCGCAATTCTCCTGCTGCAAAAGCTGGTTGCGCTGCCGCAAAGAACGGTTGTACTGCATTAAATGGTGCAGGTATAGTTTGCTGGATTGTGATAGCAGAATGTCCAGAAACCGCCGGCGTTGTAGCGGGCTGCCTTGCGAAATATTTAAATCCGCAGGATATAATAAAACCAGGGGAATTTCGCCGATGTACTCGGAGAATTTTTGGGCTTTCTGTTTGTTAACTGTTAGCTGCTTCCCGGATTCGGAAGCATAGGCAATCGCGCTTTGAATCTTTTGTCCCTGATTCGTAATGAAATCTCCTTGTATCCGAAACATCTTTTCTTGATTCGATATTATATGTTTATCGACGGTTGTTCGAAAACTTTTCGTTAACGCCAGGTAATATATTGCTTCCAAAATCGTTGTTTTTCCCGCACCGTTTTCACCGTGAATTACATGGACGCCGTCGGTAAGCTCTATTTTTGCTTCTTTGTAATTTCTAAAATTTAAAAGCGACAATCTTTGTAATCGCATTCCATCGTTTCAGTACTAGAACACAAATTTTCTTATTCAACTCCTACGGAGTTGTTTGTAATTTAGGATCGTATTTTTTCTACAATAATTGAACCCCTCCGGGGTTCTGGCCGGCAACATATACCAAACACCGTAGGTGTTTAATTTTTGTAGTAGCATTAAAAACCTGATTTCATAAGAACCCTGTAGGGGTTCAACATTGCTCCTAAAAAATATCAGGTACTGAATTCCATATTTTTTTCTCTATAGTCCGTCGCTGAAGCGCTAATAATCAGCAATGGGCAACTTACACTATTATTAATCTAATATTAATCTAATCTAATCGGCATTAGCAGCATCAATTGTTCTTCGTTTTCCGGAGAATCTACCGGGCGAACCAGCACGGCAAAATCCGGGCGAACCAGTTGAACGGTTGCCTGCCCGGTGTTTACATGCCGCAGCACTTCTTGCAAATAACGGCAGTTAAAGCCGATGGTAAAGGTGTCGCCGGAAAACTCACAGGGAATTTCTTCGCTGGCGGAGCCGCCGTAATCCATATCCTCTGCCTGCACACCAACCGCTTCTTTGTTGATTTTTAATACCACCTTAGCGGTGATGGGATTGGCGAACAACGAAACCCGCCGCACAGAGGATAAAAAGTCCGCCGAATCAACAGTCATCTCAAAATTAATATCATCGGGAATTACCCGGTTGTAGTCAACATACATTTCTTCGATTAAGCGGGCGTAAAGCTGGGTGTTTTCCATGTGGAATTGGGCGTGTTTGCTGCCAAGGCGAATCGCGGTTAATCCCTGCGGCTGCAAACTTCGCAAAACAAAATTCAGCGCGCGGGTCGAAATGATCGCATTGAATTCCTCTTCCGGCAAAGCTTCATCGGAAAAAGTCAGCATTCCCAGGCGATGGCCGTCGGTCGCAACCGCACGAATTTTCTGATTGCCGAGTTCGAAAAACACGCCGGTTAATGCCGGTCGAAGTTCGTCCGTAGAACAGGCGAAAATGGTGTTTTCGATCAGGCGTTTCAGAACATCGTTGGGCAGCACAATTTCTTTAACTTCATCCAAATGGGGTTTGCTGGGAAATTGAGCGGAATCTTCTCCCCCGATTTTGTAGGTTCCGAATTCGGAACGGAGTTGCAAGCGATGGTTACTGTCAGATTCGAATGTTAATAATCCTGCTGGCAATTCGCGAACAATGTCATGCACCAGTCGCCCGGGGAGCGCTACAGACCCCGGCGTTTCGATATTCGCTTTGACGTGAGAAACCATTGTAATTTCCAAATCCGTGCCGACCAACTCCAGTTGATCGTCTTCGGCATTAAATAAAATATTCTGGGTCATGGCAATTGTGGATCGTTGGGGAATTACATTGGCAACCTTTTGAATTGCTTCGTAAATCTCATCACGCTGGATACTAAATTTCATGCTTTTCCTCCGCCAAAAATAGTATGTTAAAAACTGTGTAAAATACGGAAAAAACGCTTTTTTTCCAAGTAAAATCTATCAAAACAGCAATTGTCACACCAATTAACATACTATCGAAAACTCGTTGATCAAGTGAACGAATTTTCACATTAAATGTAAAAATCAATTAAAATTATTGCAACCACTTTTTATTTTAGTGAATCTATTAACATCTTTTTTCCGATTGGCCCAAGATTAAAAAGGAGATCGATGATCGAAAGATTCGGAAGAAAGTTTTGATGTTGTTGATGATAGGTTTCGGAACGGAATTCGAGGAACCGTATTTCGATTTTGGCTGCGGTAAACAGATAGGATTTCAAGAAAGATTTATCGTTTTCCCAGGCAAGATAACGATGGCAATTTACCGCTTTGCAAATGTCGATAATTTGCGCAGTGCCGCGAGAATCAATATTTAACGCTGAGCTTAACCGCAATGGTATGGAAATCCCCATCGCTTTTACGAGAAACTCGATAGCAGTATAATTGAGGTCGATTAAATAGCGCCAATCTTTTTGATAAAACCCATCAAAAAAATCGATGTAGTATTCGAAATACGGCGTATATTTATAATTCACACAAATCGCCTTAAACTGCTTTCGCCGCCAATTTCGGCCGGTATCGATTTGCACGTCTTTGATCAGTTGCCCCCCTCTCCCCCGGGTTAGAACGGGAACCGTGAGCCAGGTTTCTCCGCTGTTCGATTTTATGGGCGAACGATTGATAAAATCATGCGAGGTAAAGCGAATATCATCCGCTATCACGAATTGATCTGACTGTATCAGTTTATAAAAAAAGCTGATTTGAGGAAGGTAATTTGGTTTATCTGCTGCCAGGATCATTTTCGCTTCTCTCTTGCATTTTTTCGTTATTTTTCCGTATTCTTTAGCCGTGATGATTTAACCGCCAAAGCATCAGAATGAATCCTCTACGAGGATTAAAATCCGGTGGGCATCATCATGTCTACAAAAATAGAACCTCTACGAGGTTAATCGGTAGCCGCAAAGGAATTGCCATCACAGCACCGGAAAAAACATCGTAGATGTTTCATTGTTGTAGTGAAAATGTGTCACATCAATCATCCATCCTTGTAGAGGATGAATAAATGAATTTTAAGGCCAAAATTTATAATAACGAAGATCGGAAAAAAAAGAAGGATATAAATAGTTTCATCCGGTTTTTGATCCATGAATACACGGTGATAGCGATTATCGTTATCAATACCCTGGTGCTGTTTTTTGATGAATTTCCGGTGATTCACAAGGAGACCGCCGGCAAACTGATTTGGATTGATTATGGCTGCGTGGTCTTTTTTGTTTTCGAAGCTGTCTTGAAAATTAAGACATTCCGATTTAAACACTATTGGAAATCCGCCTGGGATCGTTTTGATTTTTTTGTGGTTATCGCCAGCCTTCCATCATTGTTAATGCCATTTGTTTCCGATGTAAGTATAACAGCCTTTCTGTTATTTCCCCTCTTTCGCCTGGGGCGGCTGTTTCGGTTTTTCCGGCTATTGCGATTTATTCCCAATATCCAGCATATTATGGATGGTATCCGCCGGGCATTGCGAGCCTCGGTTGGAATTTTTATGGCGCTGGTCCTTTTGAATTTAGCGCTTTCCATTGGAGCGACGATGTTATTCGGCAAACTCGCCCCGGAGTATTTTGGCGATCCGCTCTCTTCTGCTTATTCTTTGTTTAAAGTATTTACTGTGGAAGGTTGGTACGAAATCCCCGATGAGCTGGCAGACAAAGGCAAATCGGAAATGATGATCCGCTTTTTGCGGGGATATTTTATCTTTTCCGTGCTGGTTGGCGGGCTGTTAGGATTTTCTTTGGCCAATGCCGTTTTCGTGGATGAAATGACCATGGACAACACCCGTAAAGTAGAAAACATGGTAGAAACCATGCACCGGGAAATGGAAGAAATGCATCTCAAAACACAGCAAGAGCAATTGGCCGCCTGGAAAGAAATGCAAGCGGAAATGAAGCGGATTGTGGAAATGATGGAGACGATGCGAAAGGATAAGTAGTTGAGGCTTGAAACTTGAAATTAGCAAAAGAGTGTAGTTTTGGGCTTTCTTAACACAAATTCACAAGTTATTTTTTAGTCGATCCACAATATTCAAATTGTCAAAAAGGAGCACCAATGCCTTCCGGCTCAACCAATTTTTTAGAAAAATTACAAAGCCCCGAACCAGCCGTAGAAATTCTGGCAGCAGCATTTAAAGATTACCCGGTAATGCGGCATATTTTAAAAGATTCCGGAGCATTATACCAAACACATTTAGAAGCATTGTTAGCGTTTTACTGCCAAACCCGCCTGACGCGCCAATGGCCGCTGCTTGGGCTGCGAACAGGAGAAAAATTAGTGGCAGCCGCTGGCATTAACGAGCCGGAAGATATTCCCTGGCCGTCGGCGTTACATCGAATTTATGAGAACCTCGGAAAAACCATTGGCCCTGACGCCATTCAACGAATGGAAGCGTTCGAAAACCAGTGTGATGATTTATCGCCGGAGTTTCCCCATTACTTTTTGGGAATTATCGGGGTTTTACCCGGGCAGCAGGGAAACGGTTTTGCCAGGAGATTGATGGAAGAAATTCATTTATTATCGGAGCGCCACCCGGCCTCCGAAGGCGTCTGCCTGAGTACCGAAACAGCTACAAATGTGCCGCTATACCAGCATCTTGGGTATAAAATACTTGCGGAGGCGGATGTCGGGGAATTGCACACCTGGCTGATGTTCCGGCCAAACCACGCATCGGAAGGAGAAAACAAACATGAATATTGAGTTTGGGAAACGCGTTTGGAAAGAATCGAAAAAATTAAGAAGTTCTGGCAAAGATGCCAATCAAACCGCTAACGTTTTATTTCAAAATGATGAGCAGGGATACAATTACGGCGTTGGCATTGTGCTTGATGGCAGATGCCAGCCGATGGCAAGCTCTTCCGTAATGCAAAACTACCTCAAGGCAGAGATAGAAAACAGCGGTAAGGGAACTTATATGAATTCCAGCGCCATTATCGCAGACGTAAAACGGGCTGTATTAAAATGGCAGCGGATTCCGGAAACATATTGGCCGCATTTTAAATTGGCGCTGCCGTCTGATGCCGGAACCGGGGCCGTAAAAACGGCGGTTGAAATCGCATTGCAATTTAATCCGAGCATCCAAACCATTGGTGTTGAGGAATTGGGATGGCCTGCTTATAAAGCCATCGCAAAAACAGCGCGAGTCAATATTAATGAGTATCCTTCGAAAGGTGCTATCGAAGGAAACGGTATTTTACCATTGTATCAATCCGGCCCCCTGAATACAACCGGCCAGGTTCAGCAGCCTGAAATCATCGAGTTGCGAGCGAAAAAAGCTGCCGAGAACCAGGCGCAGGTTGTTTTGGATCGCGCTTACTCCGGTTTCGAATTTGCCTGGCTGCTGTCATCTCATTCTTACAATGACATC
>CAXHHS010000427.1:0-6292 GCA_964015645.1 uncultured bacterium | reverse complement strand
GACTATCAACGAAGCGTTCAGATAAACCGGGAAATTTTTGAGCTGGCGACAGCAAAAAATGATGAAAAAGGATTGGCCCTCCACACCATGAACCTGGGCATTTTTAACTTTTTCAAACCGGACCCGGACAAAGCGCTGCATCACTTGTTGGAATCCATGAAAAAGTTCAATGAGATGGGCGATCCCCGGTGGGAAGCCTGGTCTAAATTTTTTCTGGGACTGTTGCATTGGAGTTTTGGCGAACTGGAAAAAGGATATGAATTTACATCCCAGGCTTTAAATCTCGGAGAAGAAGCAAACGATTACCTCATTCGGGCCTGGGCGTTAAATATGTTAGGCGGATATTATTACGACATCCAGGATTATAGCGAATCGCTAACATATTTTCGTAAGGCATTTACCATTTTTAGAAACGATGACGTACCGGAAGGATTGACGCGTTCTTTAAACGGCATCGGCAATAACTATCACGCCCTGGGCGAATTTAAAAAAGCCCTGTCATATCAAAATAAAAGCCTGGCGATTTTTAACGACTACACCAATCCCCAGGCAAAATCACGAACGTTAAACGACATTGCCAGGGTGCATTGCTCCTTAAAAGAATATGACCGGGCGCTAATGCATTTTCGGCAAAGCCTGAAACTACGCCGCGAAATTAACCACACCACCGGCATTGTAACCACGCTGCTCGATCTTGGCGACCTTTATTTTCAATTAAAGCAATACGATCAATCGGTAGCGTCTTTTTTGGAAGCACTGCCACTTTCCGAACAAATCAATACCCGCCCCAAATCCCGCTGCGCTCACGAAGGATTGGCGAAAGCCTACAGGGAATTGAGACGGTTTGAAAAAGCGATCGATCACTGTCAAAAATTTCACGCTATAGAAAAAGAAGTGTATTGCGAAGCAGCGGAAAACAAGATGCAATACCTGAAAGCAACTTATGAGCGCAACGCCTCGCAAAAAGAAGCAGAAATTTACCGTTTAAAAAACGTGGAATTGAAATCCAAAAACAACCAGTTGGAAAAACTATTGAACGAGTTGCGGGCAACCCAAACGCAACTGGTGCAAGCGGAAAAAATGGCTGCGCTGGGCAAACTGGTCGCCGGCATTTGCCACGAGCTAAACACGCCATTGGGAACCATCAACAGCGCGGTTGATATTTCCAATCGCTGCACTCACCATATTTCTGAGGAATTGGAAACGCATGAAACGCTTGATGATATCCGGGAGAGCAAACGGTATCGAAATGCCCGGGAAATCTTATTGAGCAACAGCGAGATAATCACAAATGCCAGTGACCGTATCGCTAAAATTATCAATAGCTTAAAGAGCTTTTCCCGGCTGGATGAAGCGCCATTTCAAAAAGTAGATTTGCACGAAAGCCTGGAAAGCACCTTGCTCTTATTCGAGTATGATATTAAAGATCGCATTACGCTAAACCGCAATTATGGCGACATTCCGCAGCTACAATGTTACCCCGGGGAATTAAACCAGGCGATTATGAATTTACTAAATTATGCCGCAAATTCCATTAAAGGCTCCGGCACGATTACTGTCAAAACCTATTTTGAGAATGAAAACATTCATATCAAAATTTCCGATACCGGTAAAAAAGTTCCCCTGGAAAAAATGCAACGGTTATTCGATCCCAGCTTTACGCATGATGGCGCGCGCGTAAAAGTCGATTTGGGATTGTGTACCAGCTACAATATCATCAAAAAACATCATGGCGATATTAAAGTAAAAAGCAATACTAAACGCGGAAGCACTTTCACCATCATCCTGCCATTGCATCCAGGGAAAATTCACCGGCAAGTAAAAAAAGCAAATGGAGCGTAGATGGCAGCTTTAAATGATTAAAGAATACACTGAAATTCCAAACCTAAGGCAAACCAAAAGGAGTAACAAAATGATTGACAACACAACATTCGAAACATTTAAAACCGGTTTTAGAGGCGAATTGATTCAGCCGCAAGACGCCAATTACGATGAGGCTCGCCAGCTTTATAATGGTATGATTGACAAACGCCCGGCGTTGATTGCCCGTTGTTTTAACGTTGCAGATGTTATTTCCGCGGTTAATTTTGCGCGGGAGAATAATCTGCTAACAGCCGTTCGCGGCGGCGGCCATAACGGCCCCGGTTTGGGAAGCTGCGATGGCGGCATTGTCATCGATCTCTCGTTAATGAAAAGCATTCATGTAAATCCGGCAACGCGCACCGTGCGGGCAGAACCCGGCTGCACCCAGGGCGACGTCGATCACACAACCCATGCCTTTGGATTGGCCGTTCCCGCGGGAATCGTTTCCTCCACCGGCATTGCCGGATTAACATTAGGCGGCGGCCACGGCTACCTTTCTCGCAAATATGGCCTGACCATCGATAATTTAATTGAAGCCGATGTTGTTTTAGCGGATGGCAGTTTTGTAACCGCCAACAAATCACAACATGCGGATCTTTTCTGGGCCATTCGCGGCGGCGGGGGAAATTTCGGTATCGTTACCAGTTTCGTTTATCGCGCCCACCGGGTAAAAACGGTGTATGCCGGGCCGATTTTTTGGGATATCAAACATGCTAAAGAAATTATGCAATGGTACCGCGAATACCTGCCAACCTGCCCGGAAGAATTCTGCCCCTTTTTGGGACTTAAAACCGTACCGTCCACCGCACCGTTTCCGGAAGAAATTTGGGGTAAAAAAGTTTGCGCTATTATTTCCTGCTACAGCGGCCCGTTAGACAACGTCGATTTGGTGATGAAAGCGATTCGCGAAGAACTTCCCGAACCGCTGATGAACGGAATGCAGGAAATGCCCTTTACGGCAATTCAATCCGCTTTCGATCTCTTACTGCCAAAAGGAATGCAGTGGTATTGGAAGGGCGATTATGTAAAAGAACTCTCCGACGCGGCAATCGATGCGCATTTGGAATTTGCCGCGAAAGCGCCCAGCGATTTATCGCTGATGCACTTATACCCGATTGACGGCGCAGTGCATCGTGTGGGCGTGCAGGATACCGCCTGGAGTTGCCGCGATGCACAGTGGTCGATGGTCATCGCCGGCATCGATCCCGATCCCGCCAAAGCGGATGCCCTGGCAGAATGGGGACGGGCGTATTGGGAAGCCGTGCACCCATTTAACATGGGCGGCGCTTACATCAATTTTATGATGGAAGAAGGCGACGAGCGCATCAAAGCCACCTACGGTGAAAATTACGACCGCCTGGTTGCAGTAAAAACTCAATACGATCCCAATAATTTTTTCCGGGTAAATCAAAATATTAAGCCGAAGGCATGAGGTAAGCAGAATTTATTTGCCTGGTCTGATAAATCTGAGAAATGAATGATCTACTATATTGCTTATACAATTTATGAATTGAAAATAGATCTGAGACCCAGGCATCCTGAGTAGTGATTTCGTTGTCTGAAATCACGTATCGAAGGGTGCGGCAACTTCACTACACACCCTTCGATACGTCGCGGAAAAAAACACGCGACTACTCAGGATGCTCCGTTCAGAGAACATTAATAAACTCTTAATTAACTTAACGATAAGGAGAATTAACCAATGCAGTTTAATCAAATTAATAAATTCGTAATATTAATTATATGTGCGCTACTTCTTTCTATCAGCGCCGGAATTGCCCAGCACGATCATTCTCATCATGAAGACGCACCGATAACCGTTGGGACAGATGCGCTTGGCAAGGTCAATTTCCCGATTTCCGGCAGCGAAGCAGCGCAACAGCATTTCGAAAAAGGATTGGCGCTGTTGCACCACATGATGTATGTGCAGGCGGAAAAAGAATTTTCGGCACTGGCGGATATGGAGCCAGGTTGTGCAATGGCGTATTGGGGCATCGCGATGACGCAATTTCACCCCCTGTGGCCCGGCCAGCCAGGCGAAGCGGAATTGAAACAAGGTTGGGAAGCTATACAGAAAGCGAAATCTTTAAATCCTCCAACCGAACGCGAGCAAACTTATATTGCTGCCGTGGAAGCGTTTTATAAGGATTGGCAAACCATTGGCCACAAAGAGCGAATCGCCGCCTGGGAAGCAGTTCAAGAAAAAATTTACCGGCAATATCCGGATGATACCGATGCCGCGGCGTTTTACGCCCTTTCTCATTTAGCCACCGCCCCCAAAGCCGACCAGGAGTTTATCCACCAAAAAGAAGCCGGCGCGATTTTAGACAAACTATTTGAGAAAGAGCCTGAGCATCCCGGAGTACTTCATTATACCATTCACGCTTATGACAATCCGGTGCTCGCCAATCGTGCGGTTGCTGCCGCCCGCGCCTACGATAAGATTGCCCCGGATGTGCCGCACGCCCTTCACATGCCAACCCATATTTTTGTCAGGTTGGGAATATGGCCGGATGCGATTTCCTGGAATATTCGCTCGGCGAAAGCCGCTTTAAAGTACCCTTCGCATGGATCGATCTCCCACCACTATCCGCACGCTTTGGATTATTTGATTTATGGCTACCTCCAAATGGCCGCGGATAAAGAGGCGGAAAACGTTTTGAAACAGATTTTGGCAGACGATAATTATCAAAAGACCTTTATAAGCGCTTATGCCCTGGCTGCAATTCCGGCGCGTTATACGCTCGAACGCCAGCAATGGGCCGCTGCCGCTGCATTGGAAGTACGCAGCCCGGCAGCTTTTCCCTGGGAAAAATTTCCCGGTGTTGAAACGATAACCCATTTTGCGCGGGGGTTAGGCGCAGCTCGAAGCGGGAATATTTCTGCGGCACAGAAGTCAAAAGAGAGGATCGATGTACTGCATCAACACATTGTCGAAGCCGACCAACAATATTGGGCAGTACTGGCAGATGCCCAGCGTAAAACCATTTCTGCCTGGATCGCTTTTGCCGAAGACAAAAAAGACGAAGCGTTACGGATAATGCGCGAGGCAGCCGACATTGAAGATTCCGTAGACAAACATCCCGTAACCCCTGGCGCCGTTTTACCAGCACGGGAGTTGCTTGGAGAAATGCTGCTACTGCTCAATAAACCCGGCGAAGCGTTAGCAGCCTATGAAGCCAGCCTTAAGATTTCATCCAACCGCTTCAACAGTCTTTATGGCGCGGCACAGGCAGCCGAGCGTGCGAATAATTCAGAAAAAGCCAAATCGTATTACTCACAACTGATGCAGAATTGCGACGACGCCACCAGCGATAGACCCGGGGTTAAACAGGCGAAAACGTTTTTAGCTAGCGATTAAAATTCCTTAAGACTAAATGGCTGGATGGTTGAATATTAGTTCAATTGGCGGAGCTAAATCAACGAGTCCTTGCCTGATAATGAGCCATCAGGCTCTAAATAGGAAGCCGCCTAAAATCGTATTTAGGCGGCTTCTATATATTACTATGAAATTCATGATATTATTGGCTAATTCGCTCCGCAGTGATAAAACACCTTTATCAAAACCGCTGCGTTAACTGCGCGACCGCCAGCCGCCCGATTTCCGGGGCACCGACGATTTCGTTATGTTTATGATCCAATAAATTTTGTACAGTCAGCGATAGCATGGTTTTTTGCGAAAACGGCATTCGGTAGTTCAAATTAAAATCCAATACCGAATACGCTCCCACCGTTCCAATAAAAACCCCGGAATTAACCGGAAAGCCATCCGACCAGCGGTAACGCAGTTGGGTAAAAAAACCGGAATCTTCGTTATGATATTGCAGCCGAAAACCGGCTTTATGTTTCGGCGCATTTAACGCGATCGGATGCACCTGCCCATCCCTGGCCGGGAAAAAATCTTTCGAGATATAAGAATAATTGCCGCCAATCGACCAGCGTCTGCTCAAAAATTGCATGAATCCCAAATCAAAACCGCCGAGGGAAATATCGCCGAAATTTCGGTAGGTCAACACCACGTCGGTGGCATTCTGGATTTCTTGCGGCGAAATAAGCCCGATGGGTAAATCATCTACATTTCCCGCGACTTGCGAGGCAAGGCCGAGGGCGAGAATCTCCGGGATATTATTATTTACCATTTCGGTAACCAGGGCATCAGCCAGCAGGGTAGAATCGATCATCACATGGGGTGTTTCAACCAATAATGGCCCGATAAAATTATTGATTTTAGTGTAATAGGCATCCACCGTTAGCAGCGTGCCTTTGGTTAGCAGCCCTTTATATCCAATCTCGAAAGTATTGTTTATTCTTGGTTTAACGAGTTCAATATCTTGAATTACCGAAGGATCCACCGGGTCAAATTGGCCGGTATTGGAATTTAAAATCTGTCTCTTATACACATCTCCGAGCCCACGAGACTCCATTGCAT
>CAXHHS010000426.1:0-6303 GCA_964015645.1 uncultured bacterium | reverse complement strand
CCGGAATCTTGTTTGATTAACTCTGCTGCCCTCTGCAAGCGAAAATTGCATACAAACTCGCTGGCGGATTGATCGGTAATCGCTCGCAATTTGCGATGAATTTGCGCGCGGCTCATTCCCATTTCCCCGCCCAATTGCTCCACACTAAAATTTTCATCGGCGATGTGGGATTCGATAATGGCCGTTAATCGCTCCAAAAATATTTTTTGCGATGATGGCACGGTTACCTGTTTCGGCTTTAGCAGCAGCTCCACGCCAAACTTTTCTCGCATTTGCTGGCGAGAGCGAATAAGATTTTTTACCCGCGCCCGCAGTTCATCGGAATTAAATGGTTTAACCAGGTAATCGTCTGCGCCGGTTTCCAAACCTTCTAATTTGTCTTCTGCTGCGGCTTTCGCCGTTAATAAAATTATCGGGATGTGGTTTGTTTTAGTATTGTTTTTTAAAGACTTACAAAGCTGGTAGCCATCCATCTCCGGCATCATAACATCGCTGACAACCAAATCGGGAATTGTTTCTTCCGCTTTTTCCAGGCCAATCACTCCATTCTCCGCTTCAATAATTTTGTAATCTACTTCCAGGTTTTTTCGAATAAAATCCCGGAGGTCAACATGGTCTTCTACCACCAATACCAGTGTTTCATCAGGGGAGTCATTGCCGGCTGGTTTTGGCTCACCGTTAGCTCGTTTCGTTTTTTGTGTGACAGAAGTGAGCGTTGTTTCTTCGACAAAATCTTCTAACGGAATGGAAAAAGTTTCGCTATCGGGGTCGCCAGTAGTAATCATTTCTTTGGCGGCAATCTCATCCGGTTTTAGATGAGAAAGCCCTAACGGCAGGTGAAGTGTAAAAACCGTTTCTTTTTCGACTTCGCTTTCCGCGGTAATTTTCCCCTTGTGTAATTCGACCAGCTCTTTTACCAGGGCTAATCCAATGCCGGAACCTTCGAATTGACGAGTTGCGCCATCATCTGCTTGATAAAAGCGATCAAAAATATACGGCAGCTTTTCTTTTGAAATTCCCGGCCCGGTATTGCTAATTTTGACCTCGACATATTGATTTTCTTTGATCGTTGTGGTAGCGGTTAAAAAGCTGCTGCTAACCACCGCAACGGAAACGGATATGGTTCCTCCTTTTGGCGTAAACTTAAAGGCATTGGAAAACAGGTTTGTAAATATTTTCTCCATTTTATCGAGATCAAAATAAACAAAAATTGTGGAGCGGCCAACTTCGGTTTCCGGCGGCGCGCCGTTAAAAGAAAGTTGGATTTGCTGTTTTTCTCCAAAAGAGGCAAAAGAAACCAAATGCCGCCGCACAAAACTGACAATATCCTGCCGCGATGCTTGCAGTTTTGTGCTGCCCGCCTCTAACTTTGACAAATCTAACAGTTGATTAATGAGCTGGAGCAACCGGTTGGCATTCCGTTGAATGATTTTGTAATCTACCAAATCAGCCTGGTTTTCCGTTTTGTCTTTAAACTTGTCAACCAGGCCCAGGATGAGCGTCAGCGGGGTGCGAAACTCGTACGAAATGTTTGCAAAAAAACGCGATTTTAGCGTATCCATTTCCTGAAGTTTTTCCGATTGCGCTTTTAAGCGATTGCGCTGTTCCACAACTTGAACCGTTCTCTCTGCGACAACGATTTCCAGTTCTTTGCTTTTCCGCTTTAGCTGGCGAACGCGTAACTGCACCAATCCGGCGATAATTCCCCCGGCCAGCAAACTATATAGCAAATATGCCCACCAGGCGCGATACCACGGTGATTTGATGGCAAATTCAAAACGGGCTTCACTGCCGGTATGCCCATAAATATTTTTAGCCCGCACCCGAAAAATATAATCGCCTTCGGAAAGGCCGGTGTAATCTTTTTGAGGTTCGCTGGTCCAATTTGACCAGGTTTCATCAAATCCATCTAATTTATATTGGAAGCGATTGGCGGCAGGGTCATCGTAACTCAACGCGGCAAATTCGAAGCGGAGGGAGTTGTTTTGGTAGGGCAGCGTGGGTGACATCCCCCCCGGCCCCCCTTCGAAGGGGGGAGTTTGACCATTCCCCCTTTGAAGGGGGATTAAGGGGGATGTCATGCTGAGCGAAATCGAAGCGCCACCATAAATAACCGAATCCCCCGCCATAATCACTCGCCGGATTGCTGTATCGAAATCAACGGCGTAATCTTTCGGAATATCGGGTAAAAAACGAGCGATACCTTCCGAACCGCCAAACCAAATAGCGCGGTTTGCTTTTGGGGCACCGGTTTCGGAATAGCCAGCGTCTTCTTCCGGGTAAACGGCCGTTATTTCGCCTAAGTCATTTAGGCGCCGGAATGGAATGTCCTGCCAAATATAAGTGCCATTGGTTTGCCGAACCGCTTTTCCGCAAAACGGCTGTTCGTTTTGTTTTCCAATAATCCACACATCGCCGGAATTATTACTGTGCAATTGGGAAATTTCGCAAAAAGGATTTGCGAAACGCGCACCGAAGGTGGTGTCGGGAATAAACACTTCTTTCGCGGAATCAAACCGGTGTACTCCCTTTTGCGTCGCAAAGAAAATTCGGCCATCGACATTTGCCACTCGAACCGGTTTGGCTGGAAGCCCTTGCTCGGGACCAAAGCGAGTGATACGCGTTTGAATATCCGAAACACGATTTATAATGCCCGATGCTTCCAATTCAATTTTTAATACGCCATTATTTTTAGTTCCCAGCCATAATGTGCCATCGGCATCTTCCACAATGTTAATAATGTACGAGCTGACTCCTTCAAACAAACCCAGGTCAACCCAGCGATTGTTTCTGAAACGAAACGCCGCTAACCCGTCGTATAACCCGGCGAAAATCAGGCCGGGAAACTTTCGAGATTCGCATAAATATTTTGCCCCGGGCAATTGGGCCGGCGTTAGCGTAGCGCCTTTTTCCGTAATTTGATAAACACCGCGATGGGTTCCCGCCAAAAGCTGATCGCCAACGGTTAACAAATGCCAGGAAAATGTAGTGATTCCATTTACCGGTTTAAATTGGGAAATTGCAGTGCCATTCGCCCGTGGTTCCAGCGAATACACGCCAAGATGGGTCGCCGCAAATATTTTACCGCGATGCCGTATAATCGACTCCACAGTATTTTCGATTCCCAACGCGGCTGTAAACCGCGAGAGCGGCGAAGGCGTTTCGACGCGAGCAATGCCATTGTTTAATCCCAACCACAACGCGCCTTGCGAGTCTCGATGGAGCGCATATACCCGGCCATCTCGTAAACCACGAGCTTTATCTAGCACCTGGTATATGTTCCCGGATTTATCCGCAATGGCGATACCACCGCGCAACGTCGAGAAGGCCAGCAATCCATCCGGCAGTACAATCCCTTTGTAGAGGCGAGTTTTGCGCAAATAGGCATCCGCCGGGGTAGGAAAAGGGGAAAACGAGACGCCATCGAACAGGAAAAACCCTTTGCTGCGACTGCCAATCAAAATTTTTCCGGCATCGTAGGGCAGCATGACATCCAATGGTTCATCTTCGAAGATTTCGCTGCCGGGAATCAGGTGCAAAGAATCTCCTTGCATTTTCATCAAACCGGCTAACACTTCGCGGATGTAAAATGTATCACCAATTGTAAAGATACCGTGAAACAGTCCTTTCGCCGGTCTCCATACTTTAAATTGGCCGTCTGCCCGGCGGAAAAGGTAATTGTAAGTGCGGAAATAGATTGCATCTTTTAAGGCGGAGATTTCCCACACACCCTTAAAATCTCGATTTTCTTGTGGGAGATGGTCTAACAAAGAAATAAACGCTAATTGCCCGATAGAATCCACTCCCAGGTAGCCCAATTCCCCCTGGCCCCCGGCGTAAATTTTTCCATTTGCAAACAGCAATGAGCGCACCATCGTTTCGTTGGGAGTTTTGATAAGCCGCCAGGAAACGCCATCATATATCAAAACTCCCCTGCCGTTGGCGAAATATAGTATCCCTTTTTCATCCTGGGCGATACCCCAATTTTGGGGATCGCCTTTATAGTCTTTCGGGCTGAAATTTGTGATGTAGGGAAGACCCGCTTCTCGCCAGGCATCGATTGGAATGCCGATTTGCTGAGCAATACCGGTAGCCGAAAGTAAAAGAACAACCAGTATTTGGAATAAGAGAGAGGAGAATGAAGATAAGTGCTTCATTTTTAGTTCCTCTAAAAGATTGATTTAAACGGGAGGAAGTTAAGGTACGGATTCGATTTTTCAAAATTTAGGTGAGATTAAGTCAGGTTGAATTATAAACTCTTATCTCTATTTGATAATTCCCCAATCTTCGCTATACTTTTCTGAAATGATCAAATTCACTTTAGCGGCGGAGAATTAAATGCAGCATACCAATCGATCCATCTTATTTATTTTACTTTTGATGTTGGGCTTCATTTCAATATTTGCCCAGGAAAAAGCGTTTAATGCCGACAGCGCTTACGCCTACACCGAACATTTAGCAGTGACCATCGGCCCGCGCAAAATGGGATCGGCGAATGAGCGTCAGGCATTAAATTGGGCAGTGGAAAAATTTCGTTCGTTTGGTGCTGATACTGCTTACATGATGCCGTTTTTTAAAGCGCGCAATGGAGTGAATACCAACAGTGGGGTGGCAGTTGGCATTTTTCCCGGGAAAACCGATTCGATGATTGTCGTTGGCGGGCATATCGATTCCACACCGGCGGAAAATCCCGGTGCCAGCGATAATGCCTCCGGCACCGCCTGCACAGTAGAATTGGCCCGCATTTGGAGCACCGCACCCCGCCATTACACGATGCTATTTGCCGCATTCGGCGGGGAAGAAGGCGGCCTGGTCGGTTCCCGCTATTTTGTAGACAATTACGAAGATATTGGAAATGTAGCGTTAATGCTAAACATCGATATGGCTGGCAGTGAAGGATGGTTGATTCCCTTTGTGGACGTCAAAACCCACCAATCTCCCCAATGGTTGGTGGAAGATAGTTACGCCTTTGATCGCTCGCTGGGCTATAATGACCTGGAATACCCCACGCACTTTTTTACAATCAATGGCTTATTCGGCGGGGCTGGTTCCGATCACATCCCGTTTATGGAGAAAGATATTGCCGCTATCAGTTTTACTTCCGGCATTAACCTCGATCCGATCCATACGCCAATGGACCGCATGCAATTTCTCAGCAAACCGATGCTGGCGCGCAGCGGACGGTTGGTGGATAACCTCATCGAAAAATATCAAGCCCAGGGAATTCCTTCGGAAAACAAAGGCCATTACATGATGTGGCAAACATTTCTTGGCCTGCTTTTTATTCCCAATTGGTTACTGATCGCTGTTAACATTTTAGCGATTATTTTAGGTATTTTAGCATTTTTACAAGCGCGCAAATTTCGCATGGATATTCCCAAAGAAAAGCGGGGAAAAGTAGTGGGATTAAAACTCTTTTTGCTGCTGATCGTTATGGCGATTTTTATGCAATTGGGAGAATGGGGAATGCAAGCGATAAAAGGTGTGCGTTATCCCTGGTTAACACATTTCGATAAATATATGCTATTTGCCGCCATTTGCAGCCTGGCAGGAATTTGGGTCGCCCTGCAAATCACAAAAAAATGGCGATTTAATCCCGATCCCTACGTGTATATCAAACGTGCAATTATTTTATTGGTACTGCTTACGGTGCTCTTCAGCCTGGTAAAAGCGCGTTTAGCGGTTTATCCTGCACTAGCCCTATTGCTCACAGTACTGGTAGTCAATATCCCCATTTCCGCGCTGCAAATTTTATTCACTCTCCTGGCTCCGCTGCCAATGTTCCGCTTAATGTTTATGGAAACGCTGCCGTTAGGGGGAAGAAGCATAATACAATTCGGCGGATTTCAAAGTAGCCTTGTTTCTGACATAATATCCACCGGCGTTTTGGCATTGATTATTTCGTTGTGGTTTTTACCGGCGATTTTCCTGTTTGCCTACACCATTCGCAGTACTTCGCTGGCATTAAATTTAGCAAAACTCTTTCGCAAACCGGTTTCCGGTTTATTGATTTTGGCGCTGGTTGCCGCGTATGGTGGCTATTTGTATTCCTTTCCGGCTTATAGTGAAAAGTGGAAACCGGCAATCCGTATGGATGCTGAATATGACAAAAACACCGGCGAAAGCAGCGTTACCGTTAAAGGCAATGATTACCTGCGCAATGTAACTGTTACATCCGATACGCTAAATCGCCATTATGATGCGCGGATTAAAAGCGCTGATCTGCCGCTGACGTTTCAGGCGGATTGGTTCTCGGTGAGCGGCAGCGATTCGATTTTATCCACCGGGAATGATAGCATAACT
>CAXHHS010000425.1:0-6322 GCA_964015645.1 uncultured bacterium | reverse complement strand
GTGTTTCTTTCGCACCCAGGTTCGCTTTCAGTTGCCGGAAGTCCGTATCTTTTTGGACAATTTCCGCTTGCTGCCGATTGACCAGTGTTTCTTTCGAGCTTAATTCGGTTTGCAGGCGTTCGATATATTCACCTTTTTGGGCGGTTTCTGCCTGCTGCTGATCGAGCTGCGTTTTTTGTGTATTTATTTCAGCTTGCAGGTGTTTGATCTGCCTGTCTTGTTCTGCAAACGCCAGTTGCTGGCGATTGGCTAATGCTTCTTTTTCGGTGAGTTTTGTTTGCTGAGCGTTCAGTTGGGTATCCCGTAACACAAGTTCTTCATGCTGGCGGCTGACCAGGGCTTCTTTGGCATCCAACTGGTTTTGCTGCCGTTTGAAAGTTTCGTTTATCCCGGTGATCTCCACGGTAAAATCCTGGAACATCTTTTCTGTGTTTAAGGTTTTTTCACGCAGTAAGGCGTTTAAGGCGTTTTCATCGCGGCGGAATCGCGCGTTTACTTGGAGAACGCCATCCCAGGGATCATCATCTGTTTCCGCAACGGCGCATTGCCGGGCTAACATGCGCAACTCCAGGTACAGCATCAGGTGTTCCGGCAGCAATTGTTGATGCGCCATCATATCGGAAATGGTGCTTTGGTGATGGAGCAAGTTTTTATCGATCAAATCGTTAAAATCAGAATGTTTCTTTTTCCCCCGAAGCCCGCAGAAGGTTTGGAGCCGTTCGATTTCCGATTGGGCAGTATTGCTAAAATAATCCTCGTAAAAAGTCACCATCCGTAGAAGCCCGGTGCTGTTTTTGATCGCTGCCAGGGTATATTTTTCCCAAATATAACCCGCCGCGGTGATGTCCATGCTATTTCGCTTTTTAAGTGATTGCGCGACATCCAGGGGATTGCGCAGGCAAATAATAACCGTTAGATTCGGGAGAATGCTGCGCCAAAACGGTAACAGCAAGGTGGTGCGCGGGTCTTTCCATCCCCAAACGGGCGTTTTTTGAAATGGCTCTATAAGCTGAAGCGCCTTTTCTTTAAAGGGCTGGAGCGAAGCGGCATTTTCCCAACTCTCCGGGAAATCCGGCGGCGCATACCAGCGACCGCCAAAATGTGCCAGCAATTCATCGTTTAAATCCACAATCGGCTGGTGTTCGAAGAACCCCTGCGGATTTTCTGCCAGGGCAGAAATAAATTGTTCATCCGGTCCTAAATCTAACCCGGAATGCCGTAAGATATTCGCGACCATGGAAGTGCCGCTGCGGTGCATACCAATGATGCAGATGATTTTGTTCTTAAATAATACTGTCATAGAAGTGGGCAGCCTGTTAATCTGATGCAGACGCTTCATGCGCCTCGATAACCTTTTTCAAAATACCATTCCCTTCCAAATAAGAAATTATTGCATCTGCAAGAAGTTGATGCCCGATTGCGGAAGGATGGGGGTCGGACTTATTTAAGACGATAATAGATTGGCGATAATTCGCGATGTTCTTATCTTGCATATATCGATGAACAACCGGTGCTGCATCGCAAAAAGAAATACCTGTATCTGCCAGTATAGAACGAATTTTTTCCGTATACTCGACTGCGAAAACCACGCTTTCAAACCCTTGTTTATTTTGAATTTCCTTTAATTTCCGCATTGCATTGGCATACCCGGTATAACCAACCATATATTTAAATGCATCGGGTATGCGATCAGCATTTTTCAACGAGGTATTTCTATGTACCCATTCAGCGGGTGTTGCTGCCAGCAAAGGCGTTTTTTTAGCATGATTCGATTGAAATCGTGATGACACAAAATCGGCTAAATAGGACTTATGAATACCAAAGTAATCCGGTGGTGTATAGAGAAAATTCGGTAAGCGCAGGTCATTCGGCAAGTAGCTGACAATTACCAGGTCCGGATCAAAGAAGATGCCTTTATGCTGTAAAGTGGCAATTTGCATCGCTGTGTTATATCCCGGAACAGCCGTATTAATCGTTTCCCAATTGTAATTCGGATACCTGCGGTTTAAATAAACGCTGATCAGGCTCAACACACTTTCATTATCCTTAACGCCCCAGCCGAACATTACCGAATCTCCCAGCCCCAGGATACGAATGGTATTATCCGGCTTCGCCATAGAATAACCAGGCCCCCTGAAACCATATTGGTTGGTTCTAACAACTTCATCTTTAAACCGGGTACAGAGATTTGGCTTCAGTTCGTAAATAATGCCGCTGGAATTGCTATGGCGAACCAGGTCTCGAAGAGATGCGTTTTTAGTGGTGTCTATCTTTGCATTATGATTCTCTAGTTCCCGGAAAGCGGTGCTTTCGTCATAAGCATCCCAATAAGATTTAATCCGGATTCCTGCTTCCAATAAAAGAAAGCCAAGCAGCATGGATGCTATCAACAAAAGCAAATTTTTAATCATCTTTTTTCTTACCGGTGTTTTTTATCGATTCCGAATTTCTTCGTAATTATCTCTTTAACCACCGGGAAAATATGTTCGGCCAATTGATCCCTGCCACTTTGGGTAAAATGCACCAAGTCGATAAACTGTTTATCATAAGCGCCATCCAAATTAGGCGATGTATCGACTAACGGAACCCTGTATTTTTCAGCGAATTGGCGCAGCATTTCGTTATGGGCTTTATTCGCGCGAATTTTCTTACGCGCCACGGGATGGCCTTGCTCATAAAAGGCAATAACGTCTTCCGGGCTTTGTTCATTCACGCTCATATTAAATGTGCATAAAACCACCTCAATATGATGCGTTCGGCAAATGCCGATTAATTGCTTATAGTAGCGGGCATATTTGCTTTTTAGAAGATCATGCTTCGGCTCTGCCGTATTTTCTCCGGACTCCGGCACGGACGCATAAAAGTTTTTTCTGAAACGGAAAATCTTTATAGTATATTCAATCCTGGCAAGCAACCAGGAGGGCCGGTAGCGATACACCGGGGGATCTTTTGTACCTACCTTTGGCAGGCTGTTTAAAATAAATTTGAATCCATTGTGCCCATGGTAGGAAATAACCATATCGGGAGACAGCGGTAAAATATCATCCCGCAAGCGGTGAAGGTTATGGCTTAAATTATAACCGGGAAAACCGGCGTTGATTACCTCAATCGGGCGACCTATATCTAATCTTTGTTTTAAAATGTTCTCCAAAACAACCGGCCAGGGGAGATCTGTTGCGTTTATCAATGCCCCGGCGGTGGTAGATTCGCCAATCGCAACAATTCGGTAGACATTGCCTTTATCGATAGAAAATTCCCGGTTTTTGAACCCCAGGCTGTTGATCGATATAGTGGCATCAAACGCTTTGGCGGTTGCATTTGGTATAGCGACAAACGGATAATAACCCGTAGTGTCCGCCTGGATGTATTTGGGCCATACCTTCCGCAATGTTGCCAGGTAATGATCCCACCATTTTTTAAATGCATCCGGCGAATCTTTCGCCTCGGCATAAGAATAACTCATTTCCGGCAGCTTATTATCTTTCTCAAAATAGCTTTTGACCACATAGCCAAGTTCCAAAATCCCCAACCCGAACATGGAAACTATTAATATATTTACCAGGATGCCAAGTAGAGAAAACCGTTTTAAAGAGGTAAAGTATGCAAGGCCTGCGAAAGAAAGGGACAGCAAAGCGAAACCGCTGTAAAATACCCAATAGATATTTTTTTGATATCCACCGGAAATCAAATACCCGGCAAAAACAGCAGCGCTTATCAACAAGATATATTTTATTATTGTCATCATTTCTGCTCTATTGCCTTTCCAACCCGTTTCCACTCAATTTCCGCTTGCGGATCAAAAAAACCGGGGCGAGGTTGGTCGGCTACTACTTTCAAGGCGAAATAGTCGAACCGGCGATCGTAGACGACAATTTCGCCTCCCTCGTGGCCGCTAACCCCGGCGGAAAATAGATATTGCCCGGGGTTTAGCAGTAATGTGAATCGGAAAGTAACCAGTGCGATTTCCCCGGCTGCAAAATCAGTTAAAGGGGTGTTTTGGTGAAAAGTGTTGGTGCCGCATAAAATTGTGCCTTTAATATCCTTGAGAGTAAAGGCCACAATTGGCGCCGGAGTATCTTCATTAAATTGGATTTTTACTTTGACAACATATTCCTGGCTGCGTGTCAGGATTTGTGCCGGCTCGCCGCCGGCGGTAAAAATACCGGCTTCCAATATCTCCGCCCGGCGGTTGCCATACCGGTTTTCGTTGGGATTTAATTTAAAATTGTTACGCCACTCAATCCCGGTGGAGACATTTGCACCATTAGAGGAACTACTTGGTGCAACCGGTTGTTTTGATATTTTCGGCGTTATACTTCCGTTTTGTGCCGCTAAAAGCCGCCGGTAATCATCGACAATGGTTTTGGGCGACCCCTGGTTAACCAGTTTTCCTTTATCTAACAACAACGCTTCGTTACAATGGGTAGTAACCAGGTTTATGGCATGCGTCACAAAGAGAATTGTGATGCCTTTTTCCTGGAATTCTTGAAATTTTTGATAACATTTTATCCTGAACAAATCATCGCCCACTGCCAGCGCTTCATCGATGATGAGAATATCCGGGTCAACATTGATGGCAACCGCGAAACCCAGGCGGGCGCGCATTCCGCTGGAATAGGTTTTGAAAGGCTGGTCAAAATATGTTCCGATATCGGCAAAGGCTTCAATTTCGGGAATACGCTGTTCAATTTCGTTTTGCTCAAATCCATTAATCGCCCCGGCCATGTAAACATTGTCCCGCCCGGTGAAATCTACCTTAAAGCCGGCTCCTAATTCCAGCAGCGCCGCTACCCGCCCGGAAACCTTTGTTTTTCCTGACGTTTGCCGCAGCACCCCGGTAATAATTTTTAACAAAGTGCTCTTTCCGCTGCCATTACGCCCAATAATACCAACGGTTTTGCCTTTGCCAATCGTAAAGGAAACATCATCCAGTGCGCGGGCTTCGTGAACCTGTTGCGTCCTTTTGCGGGTGAGGAAACCCTTTACCTGTTGGCGAGACCCTTTATAAAGCCGGTAAATTTTAGTGAGATTTTTTACTTCGACTGCGTTCATAAATTAGTAGCCATGGCAAATATATTCATCGCAGTGATGAAGGCTAAAGAGGCTAAAGAGAGTTTTTCATAATTAAGTGTAGAAATTGTTACCCTTCGACTTCGCCCAGGATGACAGCTCGGAATCATGTTGAGCGGAGTTGAAGCATGACCGGCTCTCAAGTAAATCCTACAGCACATCCGGAAACGCCGGTTTTAACTTGCGAAAAACAATCCCACCGATAATCGCAATGATGATCGCGCTATTTAACAAATACCCCATCCCCAACCAATCCACCCCGGCATTTCCCAATAAAGCAGCACGGTACCCTTCAGCAATTTGAAAGAGGGGGTTCCAGTAACAGAACGGTTGATAGGTCGCCGGAACGGCGGATATAGGATAAATAATAGGCGTTAAAAAAAACCAAAATTGAGTAAAAACGCTGACAAGATGGCCAATATCTCGCAAAAACACATTTAGTGAGGAAAATATCCAGGATAATCCCAGGGCCATTGTTCCGCTAATAATTATGATTGGAAACACCCATAAAAACTGGTAAGAGAAAGTATACCCGCTAAGCAGTAGAATGATGATAAAAAAGCACATCGCCAGCGCGTGGTTGACCAATGCGGCAATTAATTGGATAAGCGGCAAAATTTCCGAAGGAAATACGGTTTTCGTGATCAGGTTGGTATTGGAAAGTATTGTGCCGGGCGACCGGTTAATCGTTTCCGAAAGGTATAACCATGGGAGCATACCGGAGATCATCCAAACCCCAAACCCGACATTGTCGTATGCTCCCCCGGCCCGGAGTTTTAATATTACCGAAAAAATAAAATAATAAATCCCGATCTGTATTACCGGGTGAATGATCGTCCAAAATATTCCCAGGAATGACCCAACATAACGCGCCTTCAGCTCTCGAACGACCAGGTTGCGGATCAAATACTGGCTGCGAAAAATATTGCGGGAAAAATTAAGGAATGATTTCATCGTTCTCGCATTTTAAATATGAGTTGCCCATAAAACTTCAATAAGGAATTAGGCATTGGAGCGCGAATCGCCAGCTTTATGACAGCGGTAAGCACATTGATATCGGATCCGAATTTTCGCGCTTCTCGTAAATAGGCGGTTGCGGCTTTTATACCACCCTTTTTGAATAAAGCCTCAAAAGCTCGCTCTACTGTGAAAAATGTGTAATTCTTTTTAGCCTGGTTGGTAACCTTCTTTGCAATTGAAGACGGCAGATAATCCCGGGCGATGTCAATACTTTTCCGTTGTTCCATTATTG